>CAYSWE010000037.1:0-16865 GCA_964434515.1 uncultured Phycisphaerales bacterium
TGGCATGGCCGTCCAACCACTCACCCACAACCCACTGGATCCTGACATGCAGGGGAATCCCTCCAAGCACTATCCGTTCAAGTGGAGCTTCCCGGACACCGAGAAGGTGAATCGCAGCATCCAGTGGATCAAGCCGTAGGCGCAGCCGGACACTCCGCTATCCTCTCTCGTTTCCTCCGCCCGTGACCGTGGGCGAGGATTCGCAGAGAGGCGAGCGCTGTGACGACGACGGAACCACCGGCCCTGACCTGGGATCTCGATACCATCCTGCCGCGCCCCGAGACCGAGGCATATCGAACCGCGCTGGCGCAACTCGAAGCGGATCTCGCAACGCTCGCCGCACAGAGCGACGCGCTGCCCTGTGCGACACCCGAGAAATCCGTCGTCGCACAGTGGAGTCGCTTCCTCACAGATTTCCAGGACGTGCTGACACGGCTCGGGGATCACCACTCGTTCATTGGCTGCCACGCGGCCGCCGACGCGGCAAACAAGGCCTTGCAACAGCTCGAGGCGCGGCTCGGAGCGCTGACTCCGGTGTACGAACGTGCCTCGAGCAACCTGACTTTCGGCCTAGCGTCCATGAGCGACGCGGCCTTCGAGGAGTTTGTTGCCGCCGACGAGACCCTGTCCACAGCAGCGTTCTTCCTTGCCGAGGCGCGCCGCGACGCGGCCTTTCGTTTGCCCAAGGAGCAAGAAGCGCTCGCCGCGAATCTCGCGGTCGACGGCCTGCATGGCTGGGGACGCCTTTACGACCGCATCAGCAGCGAGTTGCGCGTCGAGGTCATGGAACGCGGCGAGATCGTCCAAAGATCGCCGGGCCAGATCGCATTCGATTCGCCCGAGCGATCGGTGCGCGAGAACAACTTCTTCGCCGCAAACCGCGCATGGCGCAGCATCTCGGACACCTGCGCCGACGCGCTCAACCACATCGCCGGCACGCGGTTGACGATCTACAAGCGGCTCGGACTGCACGATCATCTCGACGCGCCGCTCAGGCGCAATCGCCTGCGCCGCGCGACGTTGGACGCCATGTGGAAGGCCGTTACCGAGCGCAAGCACATGCTGCTCCCCTACCTCGAGAGCAAGGCGCGGCGCATCGGCATCGATCGACTCGCATGGTACGACATGGCAGCGCTGCCTGCAGTGGGCGCCGCCAAGATCGAGTACGCCGACGCCTGCGCGACCGTGCGCCGGACCTTCACGGCATTCAGCCCCGAGTTGGGAGCCTTCGCGGAGCGCGCCATCGCGCATCGCTGGATCGAAGCAGAGGACCGCCCCGGCAAACGTCAAGGCGGCTTCTGCACCGACTTTCCATCCGCCAAGGAGACGCGGATCTTCATGACGTTCACCGGATCTCCGGATGCGCTCTCAACCCTTGCCCACGAGCTCGGCCACGGCTACCACGCCTGGGTGCTGCGCGACCGCCCGATGGTGTTGCGCGACTACCCGCCAAACCTGGCCGAGACCGCCTCCACGTTCGCCGAGTCCGTCGTGGCGCGCGATCGGCTGCGCACGGCCGAGACCGACGACACACGCCTGGAAATCCTGGATGTCATGCTCGCCGACGCCGTCGCGATGCTCATGAACATCCACGCTCGCTTCCTGTTCGAGGACCGCTTCCACGTCGAAAGGCACGACGGGGAAGTGAGTGCCGACCGCCTGTCACAGCTCATGCTCGAAGCGCAAGAAGAAGCCTACCTTGGAGCGCTCGCCGACGACGGCTGGAACGATTGCTTCTGGATCTCCAAGCTGCACTTCTACATCAGCAGCCTTCCGTTCTACAACTTCCCCTACACGTTCGGCTATCTGCTGTCGCTGGCCCTGCTCGCCATCTCCGACGAACTGGGCAGCGAGTTCCCCGATCGCTACCGGGCCTTCCTTACGGCTACCGGATGCGAGCTGACCGAAGACGCCGTGCAGAAGACCTTCGGCTATGACCTGACCAAGGGCGATTTCTGGAACCGGGCGCTCGATGTCATCGCCGGCAACGTCGAGCGCTACGCGGCGATCGCCTGAGGCACGCCGACACGTGTTTGAGATCACGCTCGAACGGAGCTTCCGAGCCTCACACGGCTTGCGCCACTACAAGGGCACGACGGAACCGATCCACGAACATGACTGGAAGGTCTGGATCGTCGTTCGTGGCGCGGAGCAGGACGCGTCCGGGTGCATGATCGACTTCCTCGATCTCATCGCATGCTACGAGAGTGCCGTCGCCGACTGGCGCGGCGGTCAGAACATGAACGAGCTGGCGCCATTCGCCGCTCCGCAATCCAGCCCGAGTGCAGAAAACGTCGCGCGTCTGATCTATGAGAGGATCGCGGCCCAGTTGCCAAGCGACGTCGCACTGCACAAGGTGACGGTCGAGGAGGAGCCCGGCTGCCGAGCAAGTTTCTACCGGATACAAGACAGCAGAGAGAAGGAGTGACCGCGATGCCCCTCGAGCTTGTCATCACACAACGAATCGAATGGGACATGGGCCATCGCCTCGGCGACGGCTATCCGTCCAAGTGCAAGCACGCGCACGGCCACCGCTACGTGGCCGAAGTCAGCTTCGGCGCGCCCGAACTCAACCAGTACGGCATGGTGCTCGACTTCGGCGACATCAAACGAACCTGCAAGGGTTGGATCGACGACCACATTGACCACGCGTTTCTGGTCTATGACCGCGACACGGCCTTGCTCGAGTTCTTGCGGAGCGAAGGCAACCGCCACCATGTCGTCGACTTCAACCCGACGGTCGAAAACATCGTCGTCTGGCTCGGACATCAGCTCCAATCGATCATCGACGCGGTACCCTCCCTGCACGAACGCGGTGTGCGCATCGTCAGCTTGCGAGTCTTCGAAACACCCAACGCCTGGGCGGATTGGCGCAGTCCTGACTCTGCCCGCGACCCAGCCACGTCCTGACATGCTCAACCACGAGGATCTGCAGGAACGCGAAACCCATACGCTAAGCCGCCTGGCGTTGCGAGCGCGCGACAGTCGGGGGCGACGCGTTCCCGAAGAAGCGGATCCGCTGCGGACGTGCTATCAACGCGACCGGGACCGCGTGCTGCACAACCCAGCTTTCCGCCGCCTCCAACAAAAAACACAGGTCTTCCACGCGAGCGAGGGCGACCACTTCCGCACACGCCTGACGCATACGCTCGAAGTCTCCCAACTCGCCCGCTCGGCATGCCTGTCGCTCGAACTCAACGGCGACGTCGCCGAAGCGGTCGCGCTCGCGCATGACCTGGGACATCCGCCATTCGGCCACGTCGGCGAGCGCGCCCTGCATGAGCGTATGCGCGAACACGGTGGCTTCCGCCACAATGCACAGGGGCTACGCATCGTCGACGAACTCGCCGATGCCTATCCCAATCGCAGCGGCCTCAATCTCTGCTGGGAAACTCGGCTCTGCCTGCTCAAGAGCAAGGTGCCGGACGGTTTCCCGATCGCCGGCGATCTGCCGCGGACTGGCGTGCCCTTTCTCGAGGGACAGCTCGTGGATCTCTGCGACCGCGCCGCCTACGTAAGCCACGACGTGGACGATGCGATCCGAGCAGGTCTCGTATCCTGGACCGCATTCGCCGGGTTGGCCCTACCTGGCCGCGCCTTCGAGGACGTCTTGCGACGCTACCCAACATTGCAGGGCGAAGGCGATCCAGACAGCTCACGCCTGCTACGCCGACAAACCGTCAGCACGATGTTGTCGATGCTCGTGCGCGACATCGTCCTCGCAACCGACGCCAAGATCGACACGGCGCGGAGTCTCACTTGCGCCGAGGACGTGCGGCGCGCCGGCTCCTACCTGGCATGCCACACGCAGGCCACCCAGACCGAGCTCGCCGAGCTGCTCAAGGTATTGCGCGAGTCGTTCTACCGGCACAAAGCCGTGCTCGCCCGCATGGACGCTGCGGCAGCCGAAATGAGCCGGCTGTTCGAGCGCTTCGTGACGCGCCCGGAGGCCATGCCGCCACGTTTTCAGGCACGCATCGCCGACGCCGGAC
Organism: uncultured Phycisphaerales bacterium; assembly: GCA_964434515.1. Taxonomy (GTDB): domain Bacteria; phylum Planctomycetota; class UBA1135; order UBA1135; genus CAYSWE01. Next base: position 3,993 of record CAYSWE010000037.1, read on the forward strand.
TCGAGCGAACGGTGTGCGACTATGTGTCGGGCATGACCGACCGGTACGTCGCTCGTTTGGCCGAGGAACTCTCGGTCTAGAAGCGCGGACCCGCATTCGGCTCCGGCCACCCCATGCTCCGATCCGATAGAAGCCTGGAATGGAAGCGCACGCGCCTGAAACCGACCTCGTCACGTCCTCGTCAGCGGGCGCCAATCTCAAGACCGAGATCCTCGCGGAGATCGAGGCCATCGGGCCGAAGCTCGCGCGGTCGGTGCCGGACTTTCAGGCCCTGTATCTGGTCGGACTCCCGGCGCTGGGCGAACTCGAGTTCGTGGAGACCGCCAGCGCGTGGGTCTGCGACTCGGAGATGTCCTTCGTCCTAATCAGCGGCTCTCCGATCGCCGGGCCAACGCTACGCTGCCTGCAGGCCGGGATCGGCATGCGGCTCGGCGGCATGCGCATTCGCCTGCGACACTTTCATAGCGACTGGCTCGCCGTCCAGGCTCGCAAACGCCGCGAGGGTTTCGAGCTCATGCAGGCTCGTCGACTCCTGGCCGGCGACGGCGGGCCGGTCGACCAGATGGACTCGAGTTGGCTCTCCGAGCCTTCGCCCGACGCCGCCGAGAACCTACTGGTCGACTGCCTGGAACTCCTGCTCCGAGCATGGCCGGAGCGCGCCATGCTGGAGCGTTGGCCCAGCACGGACGCCGAGCGCGCCAAGCTGATCCTCAAGGGCTCGCTGACCGAACTCACTCGCAATATCGGCGACGCGTTGCTCGTGCTGAACGGTCGCTACGAGTGCTCGCTCGCAGCGCGACGCGCGCGACTGGCCGAGCTGGCAGTCGGCGACGCCATGGCCGCGATCCTGGCCTGGGCATTCGGCAGCCTCCCGTTGCTGGAACCGGTCCCTGGACCCGAACCAAACAGCCTCGAGTCCGCATGGACCGCCCTGCGACAAACGACCATCGCCACGCTCGCCGACGCGGTCGGGAGACGACTCGGCCACTCGATCGGCGACTCACGGGATCTGCTCAGCAACGTCCGCAACTGTCGCCGCAGCCTGCGCTCGCGCCTGCGCCGATTGTTCCAGGGAAAAAAGCGCGCTGGCGACCGGGAGTTCACGCAGCTCATGCTGCTGCTTTGCCTGGCACTCGACGAGCCCGAGAGCGCCAGCAAGCAACTGCTCGATCGCGCCGCGAAGCTGCTCCCGTTGCTCGGCGGTCCGATCCTGGCGAATCCGGACTGGCCCAAGCTGCGCCGCGAAACCCTGCTGCTTGAGCCGTGGGAACAACGCCTCCCCGGCCGAGCACACAAAACGACGCCGCAACCGCTCACAATCGAGGCGTAGCGCGAAGCGTCAGGTCGCCAATTCGCGGTCGATCACTTCGATCACCTGACGCACGTAGGCCCGCTTCTCCAGATAGTCGCCAGGGAAGAAACTGCGCTTGAAGCCGTAGAGCAGCAGGTTCTTGAGATCTCGCCTGTCGAGGCGGAACGTGTTGACAGCCTGCCAGACTTCGTCGGTCACCGTGGTATTGGAGACCAGGCGGTTGTCCGTACAAATCGTCGTCGACAGACGCGCCTTGTGCATCTTGCCAAAGGGGTGCTTGCGCAAGTCCTCGCGGAACTCCGGCAGGGTCTGCTGATTGGAAGTGAGGCACACCTCGAGCGTCGTGCGATGCTCGCCGACATAACGGACGAGGTTGTCGACGTAGGCCTTGCGGTCTTCGATCGTGCGATCGTGGATCCTGCGTTGCGAGAAGAGCCAGGTGCCATGGCCAATGCGATCGGCGTGGCATTGCGTAATCGCCTGAAAGATCGACTCAGGACCATAGTCTTCGCCGGCGTGCACGGTCTTACCCAGGAAGTGATTGTGCACGAGCGCATACGCCTCACTGTGATCGGCGGCGGGAAACCCACGCTCCTGGCCGGCCAGATCGAAGCCAACGAGCGGCAGACCGTCGTCCTCGCGCACGCGCACTGCGGCGCGCGCCAGTTCGAGCGAAGCCAGCGAGTAGATCTGCTCCGGCGCAGCCGAAGGCAGCGCTTCGAAGTAGGCGCGGTAGTGGTCGCTGAAGTGCTCGTTGAAAAAGCGCATGGCGCAGACGATGACGCCCGCCCGAAACGGAGGACGTTCGCCAGCCTTGACGTCAGCGCGACGGTTGTGCATCTTCTCGGCTCGCAACAGCCCTTTGCAAACAGCCCGCATGACATCGCGGAGCGAGAGGCCGTCTCGCAAATGCAGCTGTGGCGCAAAGCGAACCTCGAGGTAGGCGACGTTCTCGTTCTGACAGTCCTCGGCGAGTTCGAATGCGGCGCGCTCGAGCGATTCCGGATCCGAGAGACACGCAACCGTGTATTCGAAACCGCGCAGGTACTCTGGCAGGTTGCGATACGCGCGTTTGAACACGAGCTTCTTGAGACCGGCCTCGCTGTTCGACGGGAGCTTGACGCCCTTGGTCTTGGCCAACTCGATCAGCGTCGACAGCCGGAGGCTGCCATCCAGATGACAGTGAAGATCCGTCTTCGGCAAGCGGGCGATCTGCTCCTTGGTGAGCTTCGCCCGGCTTTTCGGAACTGCGGATCGTTTGGGCTTTGCTGACAACTCTCGACTCCCTGGTGGCCTCCTTGGCAGGCGATGGCATCATGGCGGCTCTGTCGGGAGGCGGCCACTGGGAACACGATTCGAAATCGCGGATGATGACCCAACCCTTGCTGGGTTTGCCGAGCGAGGCTTCGCCGAGGCATGGGCCAAGCTGCGCGGCGAGCGCGTCGACGAGAATCGCCTGCGGCACGTCGAGCGCGTCCAGCTCGCGAACCAGATGGTCTTCGTCAAGCGCTTCACCGGCGTGCAGATCAAGAATGCGCTGAAACTGCGCGTCTTGCAAAGGCCCCGCGTCGCCAGTCAGGCGGAGCGCGAGCATCGCATGATCCGAGCGCTCTCGGGTCGGGGATTTGGTGCGCCACGGGTCCTTGCTTGGGGGCACGAGACACGGTTGGGCTACGAACGGCGCTCGCTGCTCGTGACCGCCGCACTCACCGGCGAGGCGCTTTCGAGCACCGGCCCCACGCGCGAGGAACTCAAAGAGGTCGCACGAACCTACGGGCGCGTGCTCGCCTCCGGCGTGTTTCTCCCCGACCTCGGCCTGTACCATGTGTTTCGCGCATCGGTGCATGGCAAGCGGCGCTACCAGCTGATCGACTTCCACAACGCGCGCACGGCGCCGCAAGCGACGGACCGCGAAGTGGCACGCGCCATCGTGCGGTTTTTCCAGTCGCCCGGGGGATCGCGACTGCTCGCCAACGGCTGGCTCGAGGAGTTCGTCGACCGATTGCTCGACAGCGCCGAGCGCACCATGGCGCGAGCCAAGACGTTGGCGCTGTGCCGCGAGCGACTGGCTTGAACGCAAACACCAACAGCTCCTGGCGCTACGACGCACCGGGCAAGGCCGTCCGCTATCGGGACCGCAGCCCGCGCCGGAATCGGGCCGAAGCGCGCCTGCTCAAGCGGCTCCTGGGTCCCCTGGGTCGCGGCTTGGGCCGCGTGCTCGACGTGCCCTGCGGAACGGGACGCCTCTGCGGCCTGCTCGACGAGGCCGGGACTTGGCACGGCGCCGACGGCTCCTTGGCCATGGCGCGCCTGGCGCAGACCGCAACCGGCCGGGGAGTCCTCTGCGCACGGATCGAGGCGCTGCCCTTCGCGGACCGCGCCTTCGATACCGTGGTTTGCTTCCGCTACCTACACCACGTCGAACCCGCCCTCCAAGAGAGCGTGGTCGCCGAGCTGCAACGGATCGCCAATCGCAACGTCGTCTTGAGCGCGTTCCACCCTCGCTCGGCCCACCGATTTTCGCGGGAGCTGCGCGCCACACTGAGTAGAAGCCGGAGGTTGGCTCGGTTTCCGACCCCGCCGCGCAGGCTCGACGCCTGGCTGGCCGCACGCGGCTTCGCGGCGCTCGGCAGGCGGCGACAGGGCCTGCTCAGCGATCTCTGGGTCGGAGCTTGGCAGCGCCGGGAACCACGAGGTTTCGCTGCACACGCTTCTGCGCGGCGGTCCTGACCGATACACTCCCCAACGCCGCGGCACTCAAAGCCCGGCGAACGAGTCCGAACAGAGAGAATCCCGTGGCCGCCAAGAAGCCGACGACGTCCGGAGCCCGCAAGCGCAAGCCCAAGGCGATCGCCTACATCAACGACGCCTGCACAGGCTGCGCCGGGTCTCCTGTGTGCCTGTCCTATTGTCCCGTGCCCGGGTGCATGAACTTCGTCGACGATCCCGACACGGTCTTTGGCCGAGTCTTCGTCGACCCGGACACCTGCATCGGCTGCAAGAAGTGCACAAGCAAGGGCCCGGACGACACGTTCCTCGACGGCTGCCCGTGGGACGCCATCGAGATGGTCCCGACAGAAGACTACGAGGCCGAGTTCGGCGCGGTCGCGGGCGGCTAGCCTACTTGCCCGCGCTGATCCGGCGCTCGAGCGAGGCCTTGGCCTTGATCGCCGCGCCGCGCACGCGCCGCCCGGCGGGACGGTTGCTCGTCCACGGTTCCACGAGCGGTAGATCCGAGGCATCGCCGAGCGCGGCGATGCCGTGCAGCGCGTAGAACACCTCGACCGAAGTCGGCTTGACCTTGCAGAGCAAGGCCCCCTGCTCGATGCGCGCGCCCTTGGTGATGCTGACCGCGACGATCTGGCCCTTGAGTGGTGCCCGCTGCACGCGCACGCCGCCGTCCTTGGTCCGGATGCGCGCGATTTCGTTGCCAAGGTCGAGCCGACGACCTCCCTCGATCACCGCGAGGACCTCGCCCGATACCTCGGCCCGGACGGCGAATGGCCGCAACATCTGGCGTAGCACAGGCAAAGCGCGCTGGTCCATGCGCCGAGCGAGCGCCAAAGCCGCGTTGCGCCGCACGCCTGGGTTCGGATCCGCGACCAGTTTGCGGAGCGGCTCGGTAAAGCGCGCCTCGCGCTCGTCCTCGCCCATCACCCACGCGACAGATTCGCGCACCAGGACGGCCGGGTGCTCGGCCAACGGCAACACGTGGTCGTAGATTCGCTCGAGTTCCTGGTCTTGCGTGGCGTCGGATGCACGCTGCTTTGCCGCAGCAACGATGCGACGCGAAATCTGCTCGAACGCATGCTGCGCCTGCCGCAGCTTGGCCTTCTCTCTGTCCGCGCTCCCGGTGGTCCGACTCGGTTGGATCGCGTCCAGGCGCGCGATGATCTGCTCGGTGTCGAGCGCCTTGCCAAACCACGTCCCGCTCCAAAACAGATACGGAACGATCACGCAAGCAAGCAGGACCGGCACCAGGATGAGGACCGACGGTCCACGTCGGCGTGGAGCGGGCGCCGATTCTGGGGAGCCTGTGGTCGTCACAACAGGGCTGGCTGGAATGGATCTGGTGGGATCAGGCTACGATGAGTTCGGGCGGCCCGCGACGCGGATCAACGCAATGACCCCGCCGCCCACGACGCCGAGAAACCCGAGCATCGTGATGATGCTGAGGTAGAAAGCCCGCCCCTGCGTCTTGGCTGTCTTCGATTGCGACACGGCAACCGAGCAACTCGGTCAGAGCGGCGCGAAGCTGGCCTTGGCGGCGGGAGCACTCCAGGCAAGCGCGAGGACGAGCATCAGGGCTGCGGATCGGGATTTCATGGCCATCAGACTAGGTTCGTCAACCGCGTTCGTCAATCTGGAGTCTGAGAAGCATGAACAACGAGGATCGACGAGTTCACCGCCAAACATGGACGGCAAAGTAGACCAGCACGCCGGTCACGGAGACGTAGAGCCAGATCGGCACCGTCCAGCGCACGATGCGGCGATGCGCCGGCCGCTGATCCTTGAGACCGCGCAGGACCGTGACGAGCACCAGCGGGACGACCACGATTGCCAGGAAAACATGCGTTGCCAGCATGGTCAGATACGCGGTGCGAACCCAGCCCTCGTGAGCGAATGTCTTGGCCTCTGCGAACCCGTGATACACCAGATACGAGACCAGGAATGCCGCCGAGAACGCGACGGCCGTGAGCATGAACCGCCGATGCAACAGCTCGTTGCGGCGCTTGATCTGGATCAACCCGCCGACCACGCAACACGCGCTCGCGGCATTGAGCGTGGCGTTGAGCGCTGGCAGGTTCTCGAGCCCGAACGACATCAGTGGGCCAGCTGGCGTGCGGCGGCGATCAGCCGCTTGACGTCGGCAGGATCGGTCCCGTCAAAGAACCCACGAATCTGCCGATCCCGATCGACCAGCACGAAGCGCTGACTATGCACGATGGGCTCCATGCCCTCGCGCTGCTCCTGCTCCGTCGAATCATGCATGCCAAGCTTCAGACACCCCACCGAAAACTTCTGGGTCGCCGCCTTGTCGCCGCGCAGAAACGCCCAGCGTCGGCGGTCAGCGTCGTAGCCCTTGGCATACTCGGCCAGCCGCTCGAGCGTGTCGCGCTCCGGATCACAGGTGATCGACACGAGCCGCACGCCGTCGACATCGGCCAGCCCGCGCTGCACCTCGGCCATGTGCGTCGACATGATCGGGCAGGTTCCACTGCACGACGTGAAAATGAAGTCGACGATCCAGACCTTGCCATCGAGCTGCTGACTCCCGAACGGCTTCCCGTCGAGCCCGGAGAACGCGAAAACCGGCAGCGTGCCATAGCGCTCGAGAGCATGCGCCTCGGTCCGGCCGCGCGTCACGACCCAGGCGATCGAGACACCAAGGGCGATGACAAAAATGGGGAGCAGCGAGAGGCGGCGCGGATTCATACGGTGCAACAGTTGTCGGAAACGGCTTGAGAGAGGGACGCGGTCTCGCCCAGGAAGCGCAACGCAGCCAGCCGCGGCGAGCTTGCGCGGGTCCCAAGGATAGTTCTCTCCGCGCGAGTCGAAAGCTCCTGTTCCGAGAACTTCGCCGCCCCCGCTCTAACGGATCCTCGACCCTCCCGAGGCTCCGACACTCACGGTTCGATCTCGATGCAGACGTTGTGGGGAGTACCCTCGCGAACCTCCATCAGATAGAGCAGGCCACCAGGACGCAGCAACTTCTTTGGAATCCTGAAGTGCTGCTTCGAGTCGAGCTTTCCCTCCATCGATTCGCCATCATCAATCTGGAACATGACCTCACCGCTGCCGAGATAGGTGACGTCGACGTCGGATCCGGCGGACGGCGGGTTGGGGCTGAGGACAAAGACCTTCTGGCTCGGCCCGCCCCACCAAAGCGTCCAACTGGCGCCGAGCAGCAAGACGCCTACGGCCGCGAGTTTTTTTGTCGTGCGCAACATGGATCGCACCACTAGTTGTCATAGAGGCGTAGAACGGGCGCGGTGCCAACCGAAGTCCGGCCGACCCTTGCGGTCGCACTATCGGCTTCGACCATCGCAATCGGCTGCTTTGGCGCCGCCGCAATGAGGACCGATGCGCCATTGGTTGTCGTGATCCCCGCGGAGTTCGCCTTGCGATCAAAGAAGATCCATTGCGAAAAGACGCGCGAGCCAGCGAGGCTCCGGACATATGGAAGCGCCAACCCAAACGCCACAGTCGCATGCGGCGTTCGCGGTGCGCGCGCGGTCCAACCCACGGCCACGATATCCTGCGACACATAGAGCCGACAGCCTGGCGCTCCAACACTACCGAGATCGAGCGGCAACGGCATCGGCCCCCACCTCGTATTGCTCGCGCCGAGAACGAACATAGCGAGCGACGCATCCGGCCCGAGTGTCCAGGACGTCAGCGTGCCACCGACCTTCGCATCGGCGTTCATCCGATTGGCTTGCCGATCCTTGCGGCCCGCCCGCCAGCACGATTGGCCAAAGAAGGTCTGCTGCGTCGGCGCCGGCCGAGCGATGTCCGCGACCCACGGGCCCGGCAAGGGCCGCGAAGCATGCGGGCGTATCGAGAAGTCCAGGCAAAGATTGCCCCGCGCCGACCACGCGATCGGCTTCTGTAGTTGGATATGAGCCGATTCCTTGGCCGCAAACGTCGCGACCGCGCGCCCCAACGGGGGGCAGTCGGGCACATGGTAGGCCCGTTGAAATACGACGACCGGCGCGCGACCGGCATTGACGCCAAAGCTGCGCGAGGGCTGCCGCGCCGACGCACTCGTCCAGGACGCCCGGATCGTCAAATCGATCCAACCGCCGGCGAGCCCGCCTGGCAGCGCTGCGTCCGTGGCTGCATCGCGCCGCACCGCAATGCGTCGAATCGGGCGCGCCGCCAATCCCGCAAGGAGACTCCGATCGATGAGGACCTGCACCCTTCCCTCGAAACCACCGAGAAACGTCGCAGTCGCGCTCCGTCCATCCGCCGCGAGCGAGCCAGCCGGCACCACGACACTGCGTTGACTGACAAGGCCAGCAACGAGCAAACCAGACGCAAGCACGGCACGGACGGGAGCGAACATGACACGCCGGGGGAAACGGTGCATACGACGAACCTCAATCTGAAGAACTTGAAGCGTCCCTCGCCATCGTCCGCACCGGGGGCGCCACCCAAGAGAGAAGGTGCCAGCGCGCAGCCGAACGGCGTCCTAGGACACGAAGCCTAGCCTGCGACCAATTGCCACGCAACCCCTGCCGGGCACGGCGCCGGGCCGTTTGATAGAAGAAATGACTCTGACACCTTATTTCCGGGGGCACTAGAATGGCGGGGTCTCGTCTTGCCACACTCCTTGCTCTGCATCTGGATGCCCCGCTCCGCTTCCCAGCGTGTCCTGTTGTTCGCCCGGCCTGGCCTGGTCGCGGGCTTGCTCTTGATCCTTGCTGGCCGTATGCCAGCCCAGGAGGGTGGGCCGATCCGCGTCCGCGCGCAGGACCGGTACATTGATGGCACGCTCGGCCTTCGACTCGGGCACAAGGCCGGCGACGCATTTGGCGCGGCCTGCGCGCGCATCGGCGATGTCGATCGAAACGGAAGCGACGACCTCGCTGTCGGCGCGCCCGGGACCAATGCGGTCTGGATCGTGTTGCTGAACGCCAAGGGACGTGCGATCGCCAGCCGGAAGTTGCTCGGCACCGCGGGGCGCTTCGGTTCCGCCGTGACGGCTCTTGGCGATCTCGACGGTGACGGCACACCGGACGTCGCGGTGGGCGCTCCCGCGGACGGGCTCGGGCGCGGCACGGTCCAGATCCTGTTCCTCAAACGCGACGGAACGCTACGTCGGACCGCCCGACTCTCGAACCCTGTTTTGAGCACCGGCTTCGGATCCAGCCTATCGTTTGCTCGAGGCGTCGGTGCCGGCGTTGGAACCTTGGCAATCGCCGTGCCTGGCGGCACGACCGGAAACGGCGAGATCGTCCTGGCGGCACTCACCAAGGCCGGCGCAGTGGCCGGCCGGACCACCACCATCCGCCCCGACCAAGGCGCTTTGCGCGGGCGCGTCGGACAAAACGAGCAGTTCGGCCGTTCCGTGCTCTGGTGCTGCGATGGCGACAACGATGGCGTGCCGGGCCTCGTCGTCGGCGCGCCCGGAGGCCGAGGCGCAATCTGGGTCTTGGAGGTGCAGCGCGGCGCCGTCAAGAGCGCCCCGGCGCCGCGGCGGATCAGCGACGGCACCACCGGCTTCCGCTACGGGTTGGTGGCAGGGAGTCGATTCGGCGAGAGCCTGTCCGGACCGTTCGACCTCGACCGCGATGGTGTCCAAGAAATCGTCGTCGGTGCACCCGCGTGGCGCAACACCAACGACGCAGCGAACGGTATGGCATTCGTGTTGTCGCTCGAGCCGGAGCGAGCGCTGCGCTCGACGCTCAAGCTCCACCACGGTATCGGCGGGCTACCCCGGTCCTTCGGCGGCTTCACGGCGCGCGCGCCCCTGCCGGCCGAGTTCGCGTCGAGCTGCTGCAGCATCGGCGACATCGATGGAAACGGCATGGACGAGCTCGTCTTCGGCGCGCCCGGGACCAAGGCGCGGCGCGGCGAACTCTTCGTGTTGCAACCGACGCCAACCCGCGCGTTGGGAATCGGCGTTCGCGCGATCGGTGCTGCGGTGCTCGGACAGAGGAGCGGGCTAACGGTGTCCGATCCCGGAGCCGCACCTGTCGGCGTGGCGTTTGCGCTCGGTGGCTCGACCGGCGTCCGCAGCGCCACCAGATTCGCCCCCAACGCCACGCGCCGCGGACTACTCGCATTGTCGAGCTTCGGCACGATTGGCACGAAGGCCGGACAGCCGATCGAGACGCTCATAGTCCGCCAGCTCGACGCCACGTCGATCGAGCTCGCGAGCGACTGGTCCGCTGTCGGCGTGACCCTTTATCAAGTCCAGGTTTGGCGGAACGGCAAGCTCCAGACCGAGACCACGACAAGGACAGCAAAGGTCGTCGTCCGCGGATGGGATCCGCGCGCTCGCAGCTACCGCGACGTCGACACCCTGATGCTCCGCGGTCGCCCCGGACGCCGACGCACGTTCGGCAACACCGTTCGGGTGAGCCTCGGCGCGACGACGCAAGCGGGTGATGAGGTCCGCATACTGCCACTCGACCTCCGTAAGACGCTCACAACGCTCGATCGGCTCGAGCTGCGTGTCGCGAACCAATCGCTCGAGGTGCATGACCTCGAGCTCGGCGTGAACGGGTCCTGGTTTGCGACCAGCGGTGCGGCGCGACTCGATGCGCAGGGAACGTCGATGCGCGCACGCGACCTCGCGCCAACCGGCGGCGGCCTGCGCGTGCAGCTCCCCGGACCGACGCCGGCGTTTGTGGACGTGGACATGGCGCTGCCTCCCATCGGCGCGTCACTCGTCGTCGATGCGAGCGGCAAGGTCGGCGGTCAGGATCGCACGATCGCGACCGCCACGCTGCTACGCACCGCGGGCGGCATCCGACTGACGCCTACGTTCCCCGCGCTCGCTGCAAGCACCTACGCGCTCGAAGTGTGGCGCGGGGCGTCACTCGTCGGAGGGGTCTCATCCACATCGAGCCCATTCGCTCTCATCGGAGTGGGGCGCGTTCCGGACTTCGAGTTCGGCGCGCAGAGCCTCGCGCTCCGGCTGCACTCGGCGCGAACCGTGCGACATGCAAGCCAGAGCTGGGTCGGCGACCGCGTGCTGCTTCGCGCGCGCAGCTCGATCACCGCGTCCTCGCTGACGAACGCTCGCGTGCGGCTGACACCCGGTCGCCGGTCGTTCGGCTCGATCACACTCACGCGAGCACACACGGCGGACCCGCCGCTCGCCGACTTTAGCCAGCCAATCACATCGCTCGTTCGCACATCGACCTTGGCCTTCTTCGTGGTCGATGACGGCGTGCACGGCGCCGAACTGTATCGGACCAACGGCACACGATCGGGCACGGCGCTGGTCGCGGACATCGTTCCCGGTGGCGCCGGGAGCAATCCGCGCTCGATCGTGAGCGACGGCAAGCGCGTGTTCTTCATTGCGACCCAGCCGTCGACCGGCAGCGAGCTGTGGACCAGCGACGGAACCGCGCGCGGCACGCGCCTAATCAAGGACATTCGTCCCGGCAGCCTGAGTTCCGGAACGCGCGAAATCCTCGTGCAGACGGACTGGCGCGGGACCCGGCTTTGGTTCGTCGCCGACGATGGGTTGTTCGGCGCGGAGCTTTGGACTAGCGACGGAACGCGGACCGGCACGCACCTGGTCCGCGACATCGCCCAGGGCGCGCGCGGATCCTCGCCGACGCATCTGGCCCTGAGCTTCGACGGGGTTGCATGGTCGCTCCTGTTTGCCGCGAACGACGCCGTCCGCGGCCGCGAACTCTGGGTCGCGGACAGCTTTGGCCGCTCGGCGTCCCTGGTCGCCGACATCCGCAAGGGCGCGGCCGGGTCCGACCCACGCGTGCTGTTGCAGCGGCACGACCGGAGCCAGACAAACGGCGCAGTCCCCATCGTTGCCAACGATGGCGTGCATGGCGCCGAACTCTGGCTGAGCGATGGCACTCGCGCCGGCACCAAGCTCCTGGCCGACATCCGTAAGGGCGCGTCGTCTGCGAGCATCGGCGACGCAGTTGCGATCGGCGGCATCGTGTGTTTCCCCGCGGACGACGGCGCGCGCGGATTGGAGCTGTGGCGCACGGACCTGACTGCCGCCGGCACGGGCATGCTTCGCGATCTTCGTCCGGGCGCCGCTGGATCGAGTGTGCGACTCCTCGCTGCGCAAGAGAACACACGGGACGACCGGGACCTGGCGGTGTTCGTGGCCGACGATGGTGCGCACGGCGAGGAGCCCTGGTTGACCAACGGCACGCCGGCTGGGACACTCCTGCTCGAGGATCTGCTACAGGGACCCGCTGGATCGCAACCAGCGAACGGCCAATGGATCGGACACCGCAGCCTATTCTTCGTGGCGGCGAACGGAGATGGAACACGCTCGGGCAGACGTATCGAGTTTCGCCAAAGCGGAAGTTCCCCGGGATCGGACTGCACGGCTTGCGAGCAGGGAACCGGCGCGTGGCGATGCCGAGCGCCGGTCGGTTGCTTCTGCCTGACTCCCATGGCGACGCCCAACCTCCTCGGCGTCGCCGCCGCCGGCAGCACATCGGGCACGCTCGTCGTCGCCGGCCGCTCCGCGCGTGGTTTCGAGCTCGCGGTGCGCGCTGCACAAGGATTGTCGACGCCGATTGGCGCGCCTTCGCCTGGGGTCGTGCCACTGGCCCTGCTCTTCGCTGAAGACACACGCGTCGGCGAACGCGTGCGCTACAGCGGCCGCGCATCGGCAGGCAGCTTCGTCACTCTGTTCCTCGGCCCACCACATCCCGGCCTCGCGGTCGGCTTTGGTCGCGTGCTGTACTGGGACGTATTCCGTTCGATTCAGCTCGGCATCATCCCCGTCGGTGCTCGCGGCAGCTGGTCGGCTCGCTTGCCACTCCCGGCGACGAGGGCGTTGATCGGAGCCAACGTCGGCGTTCAGGGAATGAGCTTCGACGCTCGGTTCCGCATCGCCT
>CAYSWE010000038.1:0-16636 GCA_964434515.1 uncultured Phycisphaerales bacterium
TCGCCACGCTGATGCTGGAGCTGTGGATGATTATCGAAGCGGCGATCCTGTGGCGCGAGCTCATCGGCAACCGTAAGCCCAAGGCTGGAGACGCGCTCGACCTGCAGATCATCTTGGACGACTTCGACTCGCCGACCGATTCGCTGCCCCAGACTCGGATCGGCTGGACCTTCGGCACGTCTCCCAAAATCAACCCGGCGATCTACGGAACGATCCTGCTCACCGCGAAGAAGTGGACCGCGAGTGATCCGCCGGCACACATCCCGCTCCCGGAGACCGACCACGCACCGCTGCCAGACCGCCGGTTCTGGATTCAGCTCGAGCGCAGGCTCCGCCGGGCGCCGCCGAAGCTAGGGGTCGCGGGCCTCGAAGGGGACCGCGGGAAGGCGCTCGCCAAACTGGAGGACCAGCTCATCCACTATCCGATGGCCGACTGGCAGACGACCATGATCGTGATGCAGCGCGAGATGCCTCGGGAGCTCGCCGGCTACCTCGACACCGGGGTCCCGCTCTTCTTCGATCTCGTGATGCGCGAGGTGCTGCGCAAGATCCAGACTCCGTACGCGGGCAGCCACCCCTCCGTCATCGCGTTGCCGGGCCGTGGCTACCTCGTGCGCAGCCGCGAGGGTGATTTCGCGATCTCACCGGCGTGTGTTCATGCCCAGCTGTTGGCGAAGAAGATCGTTGGCGTGTTCTTCGCTAGTGGCCGCGACGCGCTGGATCGCCATGATCCGCTGCTGCTGCGAGCCTTGGCATTGAAGGTCCCGGTCTTCACGCACCTTTCCTTCCACGTGCCCGGCATCGGTCCGTTGACCAAGGAGCAGATCGTTGCGCTCGGCACCACAAAAAAGGTCGGCAAGGACGATGCGATTGAGGTGCGCATCCTCGGTTCCGCCGACGCGAAAGGCAACGTGCAGTCGACTGCTGGAGTGCAGCTCACGTGGCCATCCGGCTTTACGATCGTCTACCCGTCGCTCGGCTCGGGGCCCGAACACGTCAAGCGGCACAAGGACGGGGAAGCGGGTGATCGCCGCATCGACGTGCTCATCCTCGACCCCGACACTCCCAACGCCGACGCCTTCGTCAAGCAGCTTCGTCCAAGACGAGTTTTGCTCGATGGGTTCTTCGACGCGACGCGATGGGCGCCTGGGATCTACCCGCAGAATCACCGTTTGGTCGAGGCACGAACGCTCATCGAACGTTTCGAGAAACTCGGCACCCGCGTGCAGCTGCTCTCGCCAGGACAGGCCGCGAGATTCTGACGACCGCGACGCAGTCCGCCAGCTTGGGTTCGTCAGTTTGCATCGACCAGCGAATCACAGTACGCAAGCAGGCGGCGACGTAGGTCCATCGTCACCGGCCCGGGCTTGCCATCGCCAATCGGCGCGCCATCGAGGCTCGTGATGGGGGCGACATCGCGAATCGTCGACGAAACGAAGACCTCGTCGGCCGCGCGCAGGTCGGCCTCGCCGAGTTCGGCCTCGTGCAAGTCCAAGCCATCCCGCTGGGCAATCTCGAGCAACAACGCCCGCGTGATCCCTGGCAAGATGCCGGCGCTGAGGAATGGTGTCTCAATCCGGGTGCCACGCACGATCCAGACGTTGGCGGTCTGGGCTTCGCTGAGTTGGCCGGCGGGATTCAGGAAGATGGCGATCTGCGCTCCATGCTTCTTGGCCTCCATGAGACCGAGGATATTGTTGAGGTAGTTGCCACTCTTGATGGCTGGATCCAGCGAGCGACGATCGTTGCGGCGGGTAGCAACCAGCCAAGCCCGATAGCCCCGCTCGAGCAGGGCAGGATCGAGTTCTGGCAACGCGCGCACGAGTAGGATGACAGTGGGAGGCGTCATCGTGCAATCGGGGTCGATGTCCGGCCGGGAAACCGTTCCACGCGTAACGATGATGCGCACGTAACTCTCGGTGTTGTCGGCCGCTGCCACCGTCTCACGGATGCGGGCCTCGAGCTTGGCGTCGTCCAACGGCAACTCGAGCGCAATCCGCTCGGCGCTGGCATGCAGCCGTTTCAGGTGCAGGTCCATCGCCAGCAGCTTTCCGTGATGGGTGCGCAACACCTCGTAGACGCTGTCGCCAAAGAGAAAGCCCCGATCCAGGACGGAAACCGAAGCCGAGGCTTCCGGACTGATGCGCCCATCGATGTTGCAGAGGTTGGTCATCGTGTGTGTTTCTCCGAGCTGCCTGGGCGATCTGCCAAGACCCGAGGTTGGGAAGCAATCCGTCCGGTGCTACATTGCCCAACTGTAGAAGCCATGCGGGCAGCGAGCCTGCACTCAGGACATACCGGGGGTCGGGCTCAAGGGCAAACGCTGGCCCAACGAGAAGCCCAGGAGAGACGACATGTGTGGGTTTATCTCGATCTTTGGCCCGGAGGGGAGCAGCGTTCTCCAGGAGATCCTCGACGGGCTGTTGGCTATCCAGCATCGCGGTCAGGACGCGGCTGGCGTCGTTACCTACGACGGTGACCGGTTCCACGCCAAGAAGGGGATCGGCCTCGTGCGCGAGGTTTTCACGAGCAAGCACGCCGATCGACTCAAGGGCAGCATGGGCGTTGGGCACGTGCGATATCCGACCGTCGGCACCGGCGAAGATGTCGACGTGCAGCCGTTTTGGCTCGACTTTCCGCTGGGTATCGCCATGGCCCACAACGGGAACGTCTCGAACTTTCAAGAACTGAAGCGCACCTACTTCCCGAAGCGCAACATCCGTCTGGCGAGCGACTGCGATCTCGAGGCCGTGCTTTACGTCCTGGCCAACGCCCTGATCGAGCGGGACAATCTCAGCGCGCTGCAACCAGAGGATCTGTATCACGCGGTCGGCGAGGTCTTCGCAACGGTCAAGGGTGCCTACTCGGTGGTCGGCATGATCGCCGATCGAGGTATGTTTGCCTTCCGTGATCCGTTCGGCATCAAGCCGATCATTATGGGCGAACGTCAGAGTTCGACCGGGACCTGCTTCGCCATCGCCAGCGAGTCCGTGGTGCTCGAGGTTGCCGGATACTCCAACCTCCGCGACCTTCGTGCCGGCGAAGTCGTCTGGATCGACGCCAACCACAACGTGCACAGCCGCGTCCTGACCAAGAAGCCACATCGGCCTTGCATCTTTGAGCACGTCTACTTTGCTCGGCCCGATTCGATGCTCGACCAGATCTCGGTCTACAAGACAAGACTCCGACTCGGTGAGGCCATCGGCGAGGCCTGGAAGAAAACCGGTCTCGAGGTCGACGTCGTGATCCCCGTGCCCGAATCGGCTCGTTCCGCGGCGCAGACGATGGCGCAGCATCTCGGCGTTCCGTGCCGTGAGGGACTGGTCAAGAGCCGCTACATCGGCCGGACGTTCATCATGGCCAACAACCAGATGCGCAAGCAGAGTATCCGCCAGAAGCTCAACCCGATCCGACTCGAGTTCGAAGGCAAGCGAGTGCTTCTCCTCGACGACTCGATCGTGCGCGGCAATACGGCGCGCGAACTCGTGCGGATGGCTCGCGAGGCTGGCGCGGCCAAGGTCTACCTCGCCAGCTACTCGCCTCCGCTCTTGTATCCGTGCCCATACGGGATCGACATGAGCACCAAGCGAGAGTTCGTCGCCACCGGAAAGACCAACGAAGAGCTAGCGCGCGATCTCGGCTGCGATCACCTGGTCTACCAAGATCTGTCCAACCTCGTCGCGTGTGCTCGCGCCGGAAACGAAGCCATCGACGGCTTCTGCACGGCCTGCTTCGACGGAAACTACCCCACCGGCGACATCACGAGCGACATGCTCGACATGATCGAAACCGAACGGCTTCAGGCGCAAGTCTGACGATGGAGCTTCACACGGGGCATGACAGGCCCCAAACTGTCGGCGGGTCCATGGGAGGATCAAGATGAGCAGCTCAGGCTCGGCAGTCCCGAAGCGTGGTCGACGCGCTCGGTTACGGGATCTGTTGTCACCACGCTCCGAGCTTCGGTCGTCGAGCTGGGACGCGCCGCCGGCGAGCTTCCAGGCGGTGGGCACACTAGAGGAACTGCCAGCACGTGTCGAGCGCGGAACCGGCGCGGCATGGCTCGTCCCCAGTTTCGAGCTGCTCGAGGAGCTCGTGCGCCGTGGCGCGGACAGCTCGCGGATCGCAGTGGACAATTCCAACCAAACGCAGCAATGGATCGATTCCCTGGTTGTCGCAGGGCCGGTCGATCCATTGCTTCCCCCGACGCCGTTTGCCTTCCGTGGACGAACGCTCGTGATCCTGCCGACCTACAACGAGGCTGAAAACATCGCCGACATGGTCGAGGCGATCGGTCGATACATTGCCGTCGACATCCTGGTGGTCGACGACAACTCGCCCGACGGAACCGGCAAGATCGCCGACGGTTTGGCGGACAAGCTCGCGCACGTCCATGTGATCCATCGTGCAGCCAAGCAAGGCCTGGGGCCGGCGTATCTCGCGGGATTCGCCTGGGGTCTCGAACGCGGCTACACGCGCCTTGCCGAGATGGACAGTGACTTCAGCCACGCGCCGTGGGACCTGCCGCGGCTCATCGCGGCCTCGAAGGATGCGAACCTCGTCATCGGCAGCCGCTACGTGGCCGGTGGCAACACCGTCGGATGGACCCTATCGCGCCGCTTGCTGTCACGTGGCGCCAACCTCTACACGAAGCTCTGCCTTGGTTTCCGCGTGCGGGACTGGACCGCCGGGTTCCGCTGCTTCCATGCAGAGACGCTCCGCAGCCTCGACCTCGACAGGGTCGCAGCCAGCGGCTACGCATTCCAGATCGAGATGGCGTGGCGCGTCCTACGCAGCGGCGGTTCGATCCGCGAACTCCCGGTCGGCTTCGTCGATCGCAGCGTCGGAAACAGCAAGATGAGTCGGTCCATTGCACTCGAGGCTGTTCGCCTAGTGCCAACACTCCGGTGGAAAAAATAGGCAGGCGGGCGCTCGTTGGTTGCGCCCTGCTCGCGCTGTTCGTTGCGGGCCTGATCGCTTCGATTCGAAAAGGAACGAGCGAACTCCCGGTCTACGTTCGTGCCGGGGAGCGCATGCTGGATGGCCAGAACATCTACGTTCCACAAGAGGACAAGCCATTCACCTATCCGCCGTTCTTCGCGCTGCCGTTCGTGCCGTTGACGAAGGTCCCGACGACCCTGCGCCGCGGTGTTTGGTACGTAGCCAACGTCGGCATGCTTGGCCTCGTCCTGATGTTGCTCGTGCGCGCGATGCGTCCGTTCATTCTTGCGAACGCCGGACCGCGCGCACCACCGATGTGGCTGTTCTGGCTCGTCGTCGCGGCGCTGGCGGCACGGCACATCACTGCGGTGTTTGAGAACCAGAGTCATGACTTCGTGATCCTCGGGGCCATCGCGCTGACAGCGACCGCCTCGATGAAGGCGAACGAACTGCGAGCCGGGGCGTGGGCGGGAGCTGGGGCTGCATGCAAGGCGACGCCACTGCTGTTCGCACCGATCCTTGCCGCGCAGCGACGCTTCGCGGCGGCGCTCGCCGTCTGCGTCTGTGCGGCGGCCTTTACGGTCCTTCCGGACCTGCTGCTTCCGCAGGCAAACGGTCAGCTTTGGGTGACGAGTTGGTTCCAGACGTTCGTCGCACAACTCACGCCCGGGGACGCGCCCGAGGCCGCTGGTGCGTGGGCAAAATGGAACATCCTCAATCAGAACCTCGCCGGAACGATCTATCGCCTTTCCGTGCCAATCGACCGCGTCGGACCGCACCACTTCGATGTCAGTCTTTGGCGGCCCAGCGAAACACTCCTCCGTTGGACGACCCGCGCGGCGCTGTTCGCGGTCGTCGCGTTCGTCGTATTCGTAACGCGGCCGCGCGCGAGCCGCGAGCTGCCGTTTCGGCGCTTTGGCGAAACGGCGGCTGTCGCATGCGCCATGGTTCTACTGTCACCCATGAGCAGCAAGAGCCACTTCTGCGTACTGCTCCTACCGATCACGTTCTGCGTGGCCGACTTTCTCTACCGCAAGCGTGACCTCGCGGTGGGCGGGCTGCTTGTGTTCGTCTTCGTATCGGGAACGTTGACGGCCAAGGGCATCGTCGGGCGGGAACTCGGCAACGCGGTGCTCGCCCGCGGCTCGATCACTTGGACGGCTGTGGCGTGTCTGCTTGCGACGGGGCACATCCTGTTTCATCGGGAGCGACCGAGGCGTGGCGCGCACCCTGCGGAGTCGTGACGACACGCAACAACCACTCGGCCGCTCGCTTCGGGTGGTAGTGGTCGCGGTAAAAGCGCAGCATGTCGCTTGGACTACGGAGCTGCGCCAATGTCGGTGGCAGGATGTCATGCCACGCGTCGGGCACGTCGATGGTCCAGGGCTCCGGCATGATCGCCGGGACGCCGAGTGCCGCCAGCTCGTGCAGTCGAAAGCAGAGCTGGCCGGCACCTGCGAGGTACAAGCTGGCGCGGGCACACTGGAGTTGTTCCCAGACCTGGCCCAGCGACGAGGAATGAAGCGAACGAGTCACGACGCTCGGGTTCTCCGTGGCAAACCTCACGAAGAGTTCCTCGCGCCGGTTCGCGTAGCGTTCGTGCGAAAGCATCCCGGCGAAGAGGATCTCGTTCCTCTGCTGCCTCTGTTCGAATGGCACGAGCACACCCCCTAGCCGATCGCACCACTCGAGTTCGAGAAGAATCGGGTGGTAGAGAAACGGGAACGGCGAGACCTCTTTCGACAAGGGATCCCCGAGGGCGCACTCGCGCTTCAGATACGTGCCACCGAAGCGAAGTAGCTCGGCGTCAACGTCGGAACTGTCCGACACGTCCACGAAGACAAGCTCCTTGGTCGCCGCGAGCCGCGGCATGAGCCACAAGTCACGCACCGCGCGTTGGGCCGGATGGGGTGATTCGGCGAGAGGCTCGTCCGGGAAGAGTTTGCCCGGCGCCTCGGCGCCCTGTGTGAGGATACGTTGCTCGTCCGCAAACGACCCGGCGACTACGACCAAGTCGGCATCGAAAACGGGTTGTGCGACCGCGAGGCGAAAGCGGCTCAGCCAACTCGGCTCCGAACGGTAGTAGAGAACACGGTGACCGAGGGCTCTCAGACCGATGGCCGGGCCAGCGAAGTTTCCGCCGATGTCGAGAACACTGATATCCATACTGCTTTCAGATCAACCCGAGGCTGCGAGCTTGCGGCATCCGTCCCTTTCGGCTAGGCAACAAGCTAGACTCGAGCAAACCACACGTAGCCGCGCGACAGCCGCGCTCAGAGACCTCTCCATGGCCAAAGGCGACACCAGAAGATTCCTGCGCGCGTTCCTGACCAACCCGACCTCCGTCGGCGCGATCGCGCCCAGTTCGGCGCATCTCGCGCGCCGCATGGTGGATGGGCTCAACGCGCCGCCCGGCGAAACGGTGCTCGAGTTTGGACCAGGAACCGGCGCGTTTACGGGTGCGCTTCGCGACCAACTTCGCTCGCCCGAGAGCTACCTCGGCATCGAGATCAACGAGGCATTCGTGGAGCTTCTGCGCAGTCGTTTCGCGGACCTGACATTCGTCCAGGGTTCCGCCGCCGACGCTCCCGCGATTCTGGATCAACACGACCGCGGCCGCGTGCGTGCGATCATCTGCGGCCTTCCATTCGCCAGTCTACCGGTGGCCGTCCAGGAGGGCATCGTCGCCGCACTCGATACGCTCATCCAGGAGGGTGCCGAGTTTCGAGCGTTCCAGTACGTGCATGCCTACATCTTGCCGAACGCCGTCCGGTTTCGCCGTCGCATGAATGAACTCTTCGGGCCCGTTCGGCGCAGCCGCGCCGTTCTGGGCAACCTCCCACCGGCCTACGTGCTGACCTGGCGGCGGGATCCGCCGTCAGGAAAACGATAACCCGGCGGTCGCTTCGACGAGGTGCGGAGTGCCCTCCTGCTTGGAACCGAGTTGGCCCTGCAGCCCGGTCAGGCGCCCGCGACGGAACACGTGGAGTTCGACCTCCTGATCCGGGGCGTATTGCTCGCTGAGCGTCGCCGCGAACTCGTTGGGCGCTACGCGTTCGCGATCGATCGAGACCAGCTCATCATCGGGGCAGAGGCCAATGGCATCGCCAGCACCACCACGGTCCACGGATGCAATGCACAAGCGACCCTCGACGACCCGTGTGCGCACGTTCAAGGTCGCAATCGACCGGCCGGCGGAGGGAGCGATCGTCAGCCCGAATGGCGCCAACCAATCGGCCAGCGGCGGATCCTCGACGCCGTCGACCAGAATCCGGAACTCCTCGTCGAGCGCACAGGTCGCCGCCTCGTTGATGAGGGCCAGCACAAGCTCGCGACTCTGACCTGGTCCATGTTCCTCGAAGTCCGCGTAGAGCCCACGCATCACATCGTCGAGGCTGGCTTGGCCATGCGACGCGGCGCGGATTCGCAGGTCCAGGCACCACGCGACAAGCGCCCCCTTGCTGTAGTAGGACACGGTCGTGCTCCGCGAGGTTTCGTCCGGCCGATACAGCTTGATCCATGCATCGAAGCTGGAGTCCGACACCGAGTGCATGGCGCGTCCCGGCACACCAGTAACCTCGTGCCAGTTCTTGATGAGTCGATCGAGCAGCTCGCCGCGCGAATAGACACCCGCTCGGTAGCTCAGCAGTTCCTGGTAGTACGAAGTGAAGCCCTCGGAAAGCCACAGATCGCGCGTGTAGTTCTCGCGCTCATAGTCCAATGTCGCGATCCCCACCGGACGAACGCGTTTGACATTCCAAACATGAAAGTGCTCGTGTGAGAACAGGCTCAGGACGCGCTTGCGCTCGTCCGCCTTGCGCAGCGAGGCCCGGCGAATGTGAATGACCGTGGAGTTTGCATGCTCGAGCCCGCCACTCCCGCTTCCATCGGCGAACACCAGAAACACGTAACGGTCGTAGGGAAGCTTGCCTCCGAAGAGTGCGGCCGCAGCCTGGACCAAGCGAGCCACTTCCCGTTGCAGAGGCTCTCGCTGGCTCGGTGCCACGCCGTCGAAAACCATCTCATGCGGCACCCCGGCCACATGGAAGTGGCCGACGGGGGCGTCGCTGACAACAAACGGAGCGTCGACTGCTTCGTCGAAGGTTGCCGCCAACCAAGCGTCGTGCTCCGTCGAAAAGGCGAGCCCAGTATGAACCTTCCACCCTTCCGGGGCATCCACGGTGATCGCGAACGGTGCGTCGACTCGATCGGCGCCAACGATGTAGGTCGCGGCACCGTTCCAGTAGGCTCGCTCCTCGTCCAGGTGATTCGTGCGCACGGTCAGGTCACGCGCATACACGCGATAGCAGAACCGGACATCGCCCGGAGCCGCGAGCGCCACGCGCCACCGATTTTTCGCGCACTTTTCGACCGCCAGCCGCTGCCCGGTCCCATCGAACGCCTCAACCGACTCAACCAGCCGGGCGTACTCCCGGATGAGGTAGGACCCAGGCGTCCACACCGGCATCAAGAACTCGTGCTCCCCGGGGTCGAGGTCGGGCGTCGTGACCACGAGCTGCAGGAGATGACTTTGCGGCTCAGGGAACGAGACTGCGATGCGCGTCGGAGGAACGACCATGGGGGCTAGCGTGCCGGCGCGGGCAGCTCCTCGCAAGCAAGCTCAGGCCAGGACTCGAGTCGGCAATTTATCCAGGAAAAAACAACTACGACACGTTTCTTCTATTTGCCGATGCCACAGCCGCGGCAGGTTCCTACCTGGATTTTGGTGCGGCCGGGGCAGGTCACACATCCGGTGTTGGTGCGGAATCGTTGGAGCCCGAGGCCCTCGGGCCGGATCTCGAGAGCGCCGGTGATCTTCCATGGGCAGCACTTGCTGACGGAGCAGCGGGTGCCACGGCATGAGAACCATTGGTCTGCAGCACGGAAGACGATGGGTGTCGTCTTGGCTGTGATCGAGACACCACCGCCCGACACGTCGAACGCCAAGGGCGCACGAATCCTGCCCACGCTACGAATACAGCGCACGTTGGAGCCCGCCATGAGGGTGAGACTCCCGCCGCTGGGAAACGAGACGTTCGAGAGGCCTCGTGCCCCACGCAAGGTGTCGCCGACCCGGATCCGAGAGCCTCGATGCAACCAGTGACGACTCCCGGTGCGGCTCAGCAGAACCTTGCCTTCGACCCTAGCCACACGGACGGCGGGAGCGGATGGTGGCAGCTCGGGAACCCGCGCCTGGCCGCTAGCGAGTCCCCAACTGAGCCCGGCGAGACCTAGGAACAACGCGGCGACGCCAGCCACGCGCAACGCCAAGGGGACGCGCCGGTGTTGGACCACGGACGCACCTGGGCCGAAGAAGCCAACCTGGGTGAGCCGCCGCCGAAGCCCCGCTGTGTCGGTGGTATCGGTGGCACGCCGATAGGCGTCCAGCTGGGCCCCAAGGTCTTGCAGACCGTCTCGGTCCCAGTTCGGCGATTCGTCTAGGGAAGTCATGAGCTATTGCGCCTTGGGAAAACGACGACCCGATGCTTTCGTCTGCGAGGGATCCAATCCAAGCGATCCGCGCAGCATCTCGATGCCCTTCTGGACGCGGGTTCGCAGGGCGCTTTGGCTCACACCCTCGATCTCCGCCATCTCTTCGTAGCTCAGCTCTTCGAGATAACGAAGCACCAGAGTCGTCCGATAGAGCGCTGGCAGCTCACCCAGGGCGCCGCGCATGGCCCGCGCCTGATCCCGCGCCTCGACATCATCGACGGCGGGGGCCGGCATGGCATCCAGAGGATCCTCGGCGTCTGGTTCCCGACCCAAGAGCCGCGGTCGGTGCTTCTTGTGATGGTCGAGCACGAGATTGCGCGCTACACGAAACAGCCAAGCTCGCATCGACACGGCATCGGCGAACGTCGCGTCGCTCTGCATCAGCCGGCAAAACGTCTCTTGCGCCAGAGTCTCCGCCTCGTCGGGCTCACCGAGGAGACGAACGAGCAGCGACAGGACCCGACCACCAAAAACCTCGAAGGCCCACTGTGTCCGCGCGTTGGGTGCCTCCGGCGGACGAACATCCGCGAGATCGGTGATCCCTGGGGGTGTACTCACAGAACGCCACTCACCGATCCAGACCCAAGTGCCACTAGACTCGAACGCAACCCGCCATCCCGAACTCCGCTGGTCCCTATCTCGGGCTAGCGTCTGGGCTTGCACCAGACTAAGCCGCGCAGGATGCGACCATAGGGGCGATCTGCGACCATCATAGAACAACTCAGTCGAGCCAGCACGGGCGCTCCGAGCGTAAACAGGCTACAATCGCCCGCCACGACGACCACAGGAGTCCCCGAGGCCTTGCAGTTCCGCGCCCTATCGCTCGTTTTCCTGGCCGCCTCCGCCGGCGGCTTCGCGACGGGCCTCGGTGCGCAGCGCACCTGGATCGTGGACTCGAATCGGGGCACCGGCACCGACTTCGTGGACATCCAGCCGGCGTTCGACGCCGCACGCCGCGGCGACACGATCCGTGTGCGGCGCGGGACCTACACCCCGAGCACGACCTCCAAAGGGCTGCGCGTCCTGGGTGAGTCTGGCGCCGTCGTCACATCCAGGAAGCGTTCCACTCGGGCTCTGCTGACCATTTTCGGTCTCGGCCCGGCAGACCACTTCGTACTATCGAATCTTGCATTTGAGTCGAATCCGGCGAACGAGAGCACCACCGTCCCCGGAATCGCACTGACCCGAAATGCCGGAACGGTGCATCTCGACCGACTGACGGTCCGTCTCGAGAACCCCGACCCGCGGGGCAAAGCCCCGGCGCTGTGGATCCATGGATGCGCCGCGGTCACCATCACCGACGGAAGCTTCCTGGGCGGACCGGCTCTCCGCGTGCAGGCCAGCGTAGTCGCGGCGACCGGAACGACCTGGACGGGCCACAGCTTTTGGGGCAAGAAAAGCCTCATCTACCGAGCGTGGCCGGGCATCGTCGCCGAGGCCGCCAGCGTGGACCTGACCTTCTGCAACGTCCTCGGCGGTGACGGTTTCACGTTCGTCATCTGGGACTTTCGAGAACAACCCGCCATCGAGTTCCAGCGTTCGGAGATCCAGCTCGCCGGTGACTCACGCACGCGCCTCACCGCCGGCCGGAACCGCACGCGGTCGAACCCGACACCGGCAATCCTCGCTCGTAGTGGGCTGCTCGTCGTGGACCGCTCCGTGCGGCTGATCGCGAGCGGCGGCGGCAAACGCATCGACGGCGCAAGCCAAGTCCGCTTCGCGAGCCTCAGCGCAGCGCGCGTGCGGAGCGCGGCCCCAGGCCACAACATCACGACCGAGGTGCACGGGATTCCCAACACAACCGTCGTGGAGTTCCTCGGGGCCCGGCGTCAGCCCGTTGCGTCACCGTTCGGCCCCCTCTGGTTCGATCCGAGTTCCGCGGTGCTCCTCGATGCCGCGCGCATCGGCAACTCGAGGTGGCACCGCAAGCGCTACCGGATCCCCAACGATCCCGCGCTACACAACCTCGATTTCGTCTTCCAGGGCCTGAGCGCCCCGGCAGGATTTGCGCCCTTTGTCGCCACGAACCCGGTTCACGTAGTGCTCCGGTAACGCTGTAGACGAGACGGACGAACCAGGCACCATGGAAATGGACGCGTCGATCTTCGCCGGGCGCGAGATGGCCCAGGCCGAAGCAGTCCCGGTCGCGGGGGGCTTGGCTGGTGTGATCTCAACGCGCAGCCCTGGCAAACTGTCGCCCAACGAGGACTCGGCCGCCGTCCTCTGCATCGCCCCGCGCAACGGACTTCTCATCGTCGCCGACGGCATGGGCGGAGGACCGGCCGGGGACGTTGCATCGCGCACGGCCATCGAGTCGCTGATCCAATCGGTCGCGCAGCGCGACGACGTCTTCGGCACCATCCGCGAGGCAATTCTATCGGGCTTTGAGTCCGCGAATCGATGGCTCGTCGATCAGGGCGCTGGATCCGCGACGACCCTGGTGGTCGCCGAGTTGTTCCATGATTCACTGCGCACTTACCATGCCGGGGACTCGACCCTTCTGGTGATCGGCCCGCACGGCACCCTCAGAAAACTGACGACGGCGCACTCTCCGGTCGGCTACGGCATCGAGTCCGGCCTCTTGGATCCCGATGAGGCCATCCTGCACAAGGATCGTCATCTGATCTCCAATCTGGTGGGATCGCGAGAACTCTACATCGAAGTGGGAACGGCACTCGAACTGCAAGCCGCAGACACCGTACTGCTGGCAAGCGACGGCCTGTTCGACAACCTGCACCTGCGCGAAATCATCGAGTTCGCGCGGTGTGGGACGCCGACGCAGGCAGCAGAGACTCTGCACGCGGCGGCGCAGGCGCGCATGCTCCAAGGATCGGACCATGCTCCGTCCAAGCCCGACGACCTGACCGTTCTCGTCTACCGCCGCGATCCCTCCACGACACCATGCGCAAGCTCATCCAGCGGCTCGCAATCGCAGTCGCAGCCCTCGCGGGACTAGCCTTTGTTGTTTGGGTAGCTCGACGTCCACTCTTCGAGCGTTGGATCCTCGACCACGCCGAGCGAGTCATCGGCGAAGCACTGGGGGCCAACGCGCACATAGGGAGCATCGAGGGCAACTGGATCACCGAGTTCGTGGCCCGCGACGTGGAGCTCGACGGCGGGGCAATCGTCCAACGGCTTTCTGGGGGTGTCGTGCGGGTGAGGGTCGCGCCCTGGGCGCTTGCCCACGGCAGCATCGCGGGCTTTTGCAGGGTCACGATGCAGGCGGCAAAGCTCGAACTGAACCTCGCCGGGGCCAAGAGCAAGGGAGACGCGCACGGCGAGGCCCCGATGGACACGGCGGCCCTACGCGCGGTCCGCAGGACGCTTCGCGATGGCGCCCACATCGAAATCGCGACGGCGCGTCTACAAACCCGAAGGGGCGCACTCACGTCCAAACTGACTCTCGACGTTCCATCGCGAGCCAATCCAAACTCGACCGATCTCCAGATCCGCATCGACTACGCAGACACGTTCGTGCGCGCCGTCCTCGACTCCGACGGCAGTGTCGTGACAGACATCGACACCGAGCGGCTCGCCGATTGGATTCGCTTGTTTGTCGCAGCGCCGGCGCTGAGCGTTCCGAAGACCACGTTCTCCGGCCGACTCACGGGTTCGGACCTGACCGCGGTTCACGTCGACGCGGACATCGGCGGCATCGATCTCCGCGTTCGCGCTGGGCACTGCTCGCTCGCTGGCGACCAACCCTGGACGCAACGGGTCCACGGGCAAATCCAAGCCAGGATCGGAAACGCGCGATCGTGGACCAAGTTGCTCCCCGGTGCCTGGCGCGCCTACGCGCCGACCTCGGGCAACATCGACAGTCAGCTCGGCGATGGCGTCCTCAGGATCCGACCCTCGAGCATCCAGGCGGCAGGGGTCGACATTCGTCTTGTGGGCGGGACGATCCCGCTCACCGGTCCGAACACAAAGGACTGGGAGACTCCACTCCACGCGATCCTCGAACTCGCTCGGCCCAAACGCCTACCGTTACCACCTGAACTCCTGTGGAAACCAACTCGAGGTCGTATCGAGGCCACGCTCGCGACCCGCAATGGGAAGCGAACGCTCGAGACGCGCATCCGTGTCGGCCTCAGCGGACCCGATGGTGGCACCGCGAGCCTCACCGGGACCATCGACGCCAGGCTCGACGCTACGGCCGTTCACCTGGAACCGAACCTGCGACTTGCGGGGCCGCTCCTCCGCTACGTGCGCAGCCTGGAGCTTTCCGGGGCAGCACGATTGCTCGACGCCGCGCTCGTCTGTGAGCCGCTTGACCTCACGATGGGTTCCGGTGGACGACTCCGTGGCACCGGACGCGTGGTTCTCGGTGCAGGCAACCGGCACCTTGATCTTGGCACAATCCTGACGACTTCGGACTTCTCGTTGATCGGCCGGGGGATCGCGCTGGGGCCGCTGACCCAGCTCGCGGGCCAGGGCACTTCGATCACCGGCGAGACCGACGTGGCCGTGAAGCTGCGGCGATCGGCACCGAGCTCGCTCAACATGGCGACGCACTTGGAGCAAGACGGCGCCTTCGGATCGATGACGTTCGTCGTCGCAGCAAGACTCCACGAGTCCACGCTGCGAATCAGCAAACTCGACCTGCGCGCGGGGGAATCCCACATCGATGCCACCGGATCGCTACAAGGAGTCGACCTTGCAGCGATCGTCCGTAACCCGGCGCTCGTGCGTGCGTCACGGCTCTCGTGCAGCGGACGCGCGCAGGTTCCGAGGCTTTCCGAGCTGGGTCTCGACCGATTCGTTCCCGTCCGACTTGCCGGGGCGCTGCGTGGTTCGTTCTCTGTCTCCGGAACTCCCGAGCACCTGTTGCCTAAACTAGATGTCCACCTCAAGGACGTCGCTGTCTGGCAGCGCGGTCAACAACTCGCTCGCGCCGTTACAGGCCGCTTCGAGGTCACCCCGAAGACGCTGCTCATCCATCAGGCGGTCGGTGTCCTTGCGAACCAGCGCTATCGAGTTGCCGCCGATCTCGCGCGCCAGGGGACGCGTCTGCAGATCGCCAAGCTCGAAATCAGTTCTCCCGATGCCGGGTCGTTGCGGCTCACTGGCCACACGAGCATCGACGTTCTTAGCGACACGCTGACGACGCTCTCCAGCGACGCCGACGTCGAAGCCGTTCTCGACCAGGTCGCCCTTGGCCCCTGGCTGCAACGTTTCGGCAAACACGGCATCGGCGGCACAGTCCGGGGCAAGTTGCATTGGATCGCAAACGGAACTCCGCGAATCACCGGCGCTCTCCGTGGTAGCGCGACGGGGTTGCTGGCGAGTCCTACGACCTTCGCCTGCAAACTCCGGGGCGATGACAAGGCCCTGGCGATCCCGAGTTTCCAGCTCGTAGCCGGGCAAACTCGCGCTGAGGGGCGCGGCAAGTTGCTCTTGAGCCTGCGGCAGGCAATCGCAGACCCCACGAAAATCCTGGCAACGCCCATCGAAGCCTCGGCCAGCACCTCCGAGTTCGACCTCAGTCGGCTCGACGCCGCGAGCCTCGGCCTCAAGGACCTGTCCGGCTCGATCGCCGCGAACTTGGCGGTCCGCGGGACGGTGCGCCAGCCCATCCCTCAACTCCACGTGCTGCTTCGCAACGCGCAGTGCCGTCCGGCCGGCGCCTCCCGCATCCGCGGCATCGAGGGTGACTTTACAGTGACGCGCCAATCCGTGCGGTGCCGAAGCCTGCGGGGCAACCTGGCCGCAGGACCGTTCGAGGCGTCAGCCGCCTTCGAAGCTCCGGGCCCCCTGTGGCAGGCTTGGCGGGACGGCAAGCTCGACGCGTCCATCCACGGCCGCAACCTCCTGCTCTACCGTCGGGACGGAATCAAGATCCGCAGCGACCTGGATTGGACCGCGCACGGCCCGCCGAACGACATCGAGATTCGCGGCAAGACCGTGCTGCACTCCAGCCGCGTCGTCGGGCGAATCCCGCTACTGGACCTCTCGAGTTCCGGCGGGAAAGCCGTGCATCGAGGACTCACCCTCGGCGGCCTCGAGCTGCCCCAGGGCGTCCGCTGCCACCTCAACGTCAATGTCGAAACCAGCGAGCCAATCCAGGTCCGTTCCAACGTCTTCCGGGGCGACGTCGTTGCCGCGCTCACTCTGCGTGGCACACTCAAGACGCCCACGCTCGAAGGCACGGTGTCCGTGCCCAAGGGAACCCTCATCCTCCCGGGTGCCCGACTCAGAACGACCA
>CAYSWE010000039.1:0-16457 GCA_964434515.1 uncultured Phycisphaerales bacterium
GTCGAGATACAAGCGCGCCTGGAACAAGAACAGCTCACCGACGAACACACCGAGCCCCGGCGACATCCCCGAGTTGTTCTCGTTGGCCACGGCATTGCGATAGTCATAGATCGCGCGGCCGAGGATGCCCGTGGATTCCGATCCGTACTTTCGTCCGGGCGACCCCTCGGGGTCGAAGCCGCCGATGGCCATCTTCATATGTGGCGCCCGGCACGGCTGCCGTGTGACCAGTCGCAGATTGACGCTCCCCTTCTTCCTGCCGCTGCGAGCGGTCCGGTGAAACATCTTGTTCGCTGTCTTGACCGCACCGTCGATGATTGCGTCGCGCAGCCGTTGGTTGGTTCCGAGCGGGTCGCCCTTGGTGGCGAGACCATAGCGCTCCAGGTCCTGCTCGAAGTCCGCGACACCATCTCCCTTGCCGCCCTCGCGGTCCGAATCGAACATCGCCCAGACGATCTGCGTACGTTCGAACGGGCGCAGGTCGGTTCCGGCGGTTGCGACCGTGAAATGAACCGACTTCTTCGCGCTCTCATTCCCGGAGAGGTCTCGGACCGAGGCAAGGACTTCGTAGTCACCCGTTGGTAACGCGTTTGCTGCATCGATCTGCGTGCTGATTTGGACGCCGTTCTTGAAGTCGCCGAGCAGGAACAGCTCGTCCGCATCCGGTACGCTGCCCGGACCGCGCAAGGTCAGCTCGAGGCTTGCCGGGTCGGCAGTGGTGTTGCCCACGTCGAACAGGCTCGCGTCGATCGTGAAGCCGGAGGGTGGGAGCAGGAGGCCCTTGTTGCGTGACTTGGGGATGCCGTTCACGGTCAGGCTGATTTCCGGCGGGATCGCGTCCGAGTGGAAGCCGATGCGGAACGTCGTCACCAAGTCCTGCTGGCGCCAGTTGCCGTCCGCCGCATGGACGCCGTCGATACCTCCGGCCAACGTCACGCTGACCGTGTCGCCGCTCGGTAGGCTCACGTTCGGCCGGAAGACGATCGCCCGGTTGCCGCGCGCGACGGTCACCGAGCCGGGGATGGCGTTGCTGGAAGAATCGCGCACGACGAACGTCGTCGCCGTCACCGTCGCCGGATCGAGTGGCGCGTTGGCGATCGCTGTCACGTGCGCGGTCACTGGGACCGCCGAAGCGGACGCGCCGGGCGAGACGAGGAACGACGGGATCACCGTGGAGTCCGAAGTCGTGAAACGGAGGCTCCAGTCGGAGGCCATCGGATTCCCAGCGGCGTCTTGGAGACCGTCATAGCCACTGGCAATCGTCAGAGTGTAGGTCGTGGACGGTCGCAGCAGCTCGGTCGGAGTGACGAACAGCGTCGTCCGCGCACCGTCGAGGGTTGGCGTTACCCCGATCGGGTTCGTCCCGTCGCTGAGGCGAACGGTGGTCCGGTGCACGGTCGTCGGCTTGATCGGTTCAGAGAACGTGATCTCGATCTGCACGTTGGGTGAGACTCGCTCGGCAGCGCTGCCGGGTTTGCTCGTGGCGACAGTCGGCGGCAGGGCGTCTGTGCCGACGGCGAACTTTACGCGGATCGTGTTCTCCAGCGGATTGCCCGAGACGTCGGTGAGTCCGGTCGCCCCCCCGCCAAACTCGGTCGTATAGGATTCGCCGCTCACGAGCGAACTGGTCGGTGATAGCCAGATGGTCTTCTTGTCCGGAGACGCGGAGAGCTTGAACGGGACCGGATTGAGTAGGCCATCGAACAGCCGAAGGCTGGACGGCTCATAGCTGTCAGGATCCATGGATTCGTCGAACACGAACGCCAACCGCGCGCGCGGCGAGACGTCGGTGCCGGCATTGGCGGGATCGGCCGTGCGTAGCTTCGGCGCCACCGTGTCCGGCTGGGTCGTGAATCGGAGGACGAACGAATCGACCAGTGCGTTGCCTGCCCGATCGGTCGTGCCACCCGACCCGCCGCGTAGCTTGATGAGGAACTCCCGTGATCCTGGGAGGTCCTGCACCGGCTGCAATTGCAGCGTGCTGCCGTTGACGGCTAGCCGGAGCGCATATTCCGTGCCCCAGACGTCCTTGAGTGTCGCACGTGCCTTCGTGGGTGCGAGCGCTTCGTCGAAGCCGATCAGGATCGGGTTCTTGCGGCTGACACCGGTTGCGTTGTTGGCGATCGAACTCGAGACAACCTGAGGAGGAACATCGTCAAACGTGCGAAACGTGAACGCGAAGCTCTCGTCGAGCGTGCGAAAGTCGGAGTCGCATAGCGTCGGCTTCAGCGTGAGCGTGTAATCCGTGGCCTTTGCCAGCGACGCGCTTGGCTTGAAGATGACGACCCGTCCACCCTGCAGCGTCGAGTACGTTCCGCGCACGATCGTGTCCGCAGAATCGGTGAGTGAGATTTCATCCTCATTCAACGCCTCACGGTCGACGGCGCCGTCGAAGGTCAGCGTGACCGTCGCGTCGACCGGGACCTGCAGTGCATCGGCAGACGGTGTGTGCTCAACAACCGTGAGGTTCCCAACTCCGCCCCCCGTGGCACTCCCCGATGCCCCGGTCGGCCCGCCCGCACCACACGCGGCGAGCACCACAGTCAACGGCAACCATGCCCCGAACTTCCCCATACAAGGATCCCCCGATTCCAGTCGTGGGTCCTTCGACGCGCCCGGCCCTGCCGCTTGAAAACGCGGCTACGGGGGACGTGCGCATCGGTGGTATGGGGGAGAGCTGTGTGTCGCGAAATCCGACGGTCGCGATTCTAGCCGGACCGCCACGGCGGGCTCGGTGCGTCCTGCAAGGCCAAGCGAACATCGACGCCCGGTGAACCCGCGAGCTCGAGCGCTGCGGCTGCCGCGGCATGCGCGAGCGCCGGCGTGTTGTTCGTCGCCGAGACATGAGCCAGGTAGAGCGCTTGTAGGCGGGGGCTCACAATGCGTCCGAGGAGTTCGGCCGCCTGCGCATTGGAAAGGTGGCCGCGCGAACTCCCGATACGCTGCTTCAGCGGCCACGAGTAAGGACCTTCGCGCAGCCTGGTCTTGTCGTAGTTGAACTCGAGGTAGAGCGCGTCCAAGCGCGAGAAGGCCTGGACGAGTCCTCCGCCCGAGCTGCCCAGATCGGTTGCGATGCCGATGCGCGTCGTTTCCGTGGATACGACGAACCCCATCGTCTGTGGCGCGTCGTGCGCCAGGCGGACGGGCAGGACCTCATAGCCGCCAACGCGGACTCTCCGACCAGAGTGCATGGTCGTCGCAGCGTGCAGCATGCGTTTTCCCAGGTAGGCGAGCGTCGGCTCACTGGCGAAGATGCGCAGGCGGTAGCGGCGTGACATCGTCGCGGCGCTGCGCACGTGGTCGCGATGCCGATGCGTCAGCAAAAGCCCGACCAGGTCCTCCGGACGCTGCCGCACCAGCGCCAAACGCGCCAGCAACTCCTCCCGTTCGAGCCCAGCATCCACCAGCAGCGCCCCATGCCCCCCCCGTACGAGCACAGCGTTGCCCTGGCTACCCGAAGCCAAAGGCAGCAGCTCGCAGAAAAAAGGTGTCGGAGTCATTTTTTCTATCAAAAATTCCCGACTACGCCGCCTGCACGATGTCGGTGTCGGTTTCCTCTCGGTGCGGGCGGCCGGTCCAGTAGAGCATGAGGAATAACAGGCTGCCCAAGGCAAACGCAGTGACGAAGAGGCCGTGGCGAAACGGCGTAGCGTCGTAGCTGAACCCGATTTCATGGTCGCCCGGCGGCACCCAGACCGCTCGAAAGCAGAGGTCCGCCCGGTGCCAGGCCACCTCGCCGGAGTCGATGGTCGCGTTCCAGTGGGACATGGCCGTGTCGGTCAGCACGAGCCACGCGCCAGGTGAGTCGGTCACGAGCAGCGTGGTCTGCGCCGGCTCGTCGGTCACAAAGCGCACGTGCGCCCGAGCCAGGCTCTCGGCGCTGTGCTGGCTGGTGTCGAGCTGCCCGGGATCCCCCTCGCCGGTGGGATGCAGCAGCATCGTCTTGCGCGGCTGGAAGTCCTTGGCGATGAGTCGTGCGATCGCGAGCTGGTCATCGTCGAGGATCTCCGCGCGCTCCACGAGGAACGCGCGAGGCAGCGCGCTCTTGCGCTCGTACACCCAGAATCCGCCGCCCGGGCCGGATAGCGGCGGGATCGCGGGCTGGCCCAAAGCCGGCAGCTCTTCGGTCGCGAGCAGATAGCGCACGCCGAAGAGATCGAACAGCCCAAGCTGCAGTCGCTCATCGGCGGGCAAGGCTTTGATCCAGAAACTGCGGATCATCTGTCCTTCGCCATACAGCTCCAAGAATGGCTTGTAGGAGCGCCCGTCGGTAAACGCGTAGCAGTTGAGATCGCGGATGTGTTCGGGGATGAGCGTGTTGGGCGGCAGCTGGGTTGGGGTGGTTGTCTTGGATGCGACACGCGCAACCGTAAATCCTCCCGTGCCGCGCGTCGCCACGTGCGCTTGTCGGAGGAACCGGTGCACCAGCGTGTCAGGTGCGGCGCGATGCGGGAACGTCGGGTTGACCGCGCTGGCTTGCGTCATGAGTTCTGCCGCCGTCGCTACGATAGCGACCACGACCAGCAGCGCGCTCAGTCGTTCGGTGCGCGCCCCCGGCCGTCTGCTCCCAGGCAAGAGCCAGACCCAGAGCGCGGCGAAGACGAACGCAAGGGCCGCAAAGCTCGCTTGCCGTGCGACATGCAGGAGCGCTGGCACGGTGACGCTCCCGAAGAACGCGTCGAGCTTGCCCGCGTCCCCCGCGATCTCGGGGAATGACGTCATCCAGTGTTGGCTCACGCGACCAAGCACCGCGTCGTTGGCTGCGGTCGTGTCGCCCGCGAGCCCGTGGGCCCAGAACGCCAAAGCGCCAAGTGCTGCCGCGAGCCCCAGGACCAGCGCGAACGCGACATGGTGCTTCCAGCGTGATAGCTGGGTGGGGCCGATCTCCAGTCCGATGGCCGCAAGGCTCGCTCCGAGGAACGCGAGCACGCTGGCGAAGCGCATCGGCGGAGCCGACTGTAGGAACCAAAGACCGGCGAACTGCTGGAACAACCAGCCGCCCCCAGCGAACAGAAAGAAGAACACAAACGCTGGGAGTGCGAACCGCCGGAAGCGCACGCCGCCGCGGAACACGCTCAGCAGGATGCACACGAGCGGCAGCACGCCGAGGTAGAGAGCGTACTCTGTGTAGTTGTAGTTCAGTGGGAAGAGGAGCTTGCCGGTCTCCGGATGGGTTCGCGACCACAGCAGGTAGAGCAGCGGATTCTTGTCATACGGGATGGTGGCGCTTTCGAGCGGGCTGCCGAATGGGGCGGGCATGGTCAGGCCGAGCGCGGCCGCTGGGTCGAGCCCTTGGGCCGCCAGGCTGGCTGCGCTTTGGCTGAGTTCCCGCTGCGCCTCCGGGTAATAGTCGAACATCGGAAGCAGCTGGATCCCGGCGACGGCGATGCCGATCACGGTTGCGACCGCGAACCAGCCGGGCAGGACTGCGCCGCGCCGCACGCCGTGTTCACGACTCTCGCGCACACCCAGCGCCAGCATGTAGAGCCCGAACACCAGTGAGCACGCCAGCGCGTAGGGCGGAAACCCGGCGAGCCAGCAGAGCCCGAGACTCAGCGAAAACGCGCAGAGACTGGGGATCCGGCCCATCCCTTCTCGCTGGAACAACCGCTCCAGCGCCCAGAAGCCGGCCGGAAGCCAGACCAACGTCTCCATGCGCATGAAGAAGTGCCCGTTCGCTGCCAGGGTTCCCGAGAGTTGGAACACGACCGCGCCGAACAGCGCTGGCATGCTGCGCAGCCCCACTTCGCGCAGGAAGCCGAACATGAACACGCCGGCGAGCGCGAAGGCCAACCACGCGCCGAAGCCGAACGAACGTTCCGGACTGAGCAGGAAAAACAGCCAGTGCACCGGGTAGGCGAAACCATCGAGGGCATTGGCAAACAGCGGCGCGCCGCTGCGCACATAGGGGTTCCAATGCGGGAAACGCCCCTCGACCAATTCTTCGCGCGCCAGCCGGTACTCCGGCGCACACAGCAGAGTCTTCTCGGTGATGTCGTAGTTGGCGCCCGCCTTTCGCTTGGCGAGCTCGGTCGGCGTCAGGCCCACGCTCGCCGGCGGAAACGTCGTGATGTCGAACGGCACGTAGTCGTGCTCGCCGGTCAGCGCGCGCCGCAGCAACAGCGCCGGCAGCACGATCAAGACAAGGACGGCGATCAGCACCGCGCGCTGGCGGAGAACTCTGCTCGGGAGACTGGGGTACTGCTGCATGCCGACCTCGCCGAGGCTACAGTCTCACGGACGAAGCGCAACGTTAGCGCCCGCGTCCTCGGTGCGCTCGGAATCGCGTGACGACGATTACCCCGGCGAAGAGCAGGGCGGCGATCAGCGAAACGAGGCGGCCGAGCGCCCAGCCGCTGGGCGCATAGCGCAGCGTCGTGACGTGCTTCCCTGCAGGAAGCGGCAAGCCAAGAAACATGATCTGCGCTGGCACGGCGAGCCCGGTGGAACCGTCATCGACCTCGTAGTGCCAGCCGGGCGCCCAGCCTTCGGCGACGACGAGAAAGCTCGCCGACTTGGCACTCGTCGCAACGCGGATCTCGCCGCCGGCCGCGCTGACGATCCGCGCGGTCGCTGCCTCGTCGACCGGGCCTGTGCGTGGGCTCTCGTCGGTCTCGACGACGGCCGTGCGCAACGGGTCGAGGGCGGCGCGCGTGAGCGCGCGCACGGCTTGCGCCTCCGATACGGCCTCGACGTCGAAATAGAGCCGTGCCCGTGGCATGGCCTGCTTGGGGCGCAGCACGGCGGTACCGCCCGTCTCGTCGACGAGGATCCACCCCTTGGTCTCGTCGGTCGAGGTCAGGAGGAAATCGAGGCCGAGCAGTGGCAGTAGCTTCGATTCGAGAGTCGACGGCTTCCGCAGCGTTCCGATGCCGGCGCCGCCGGTGGTTGAGCCGGGTTCGAGGGCCTCGAAGAAGCGCTCCGTGCGCCGTGGCGGTAGCGGCGCGTAGCCGCAGGCGTCAGCGAGGCCGAACACCAGCGGGAGGTTGGGTGGCAGCAGGCGCACGTCCGAGCGTGCGCGTTTCACATCGTCGCAGGGCTCGAGTCGCAGCATGCGTCGTGGTGGCGACGCGGTGGCGACGCTGGTGGGGAAGAGCGGGAGGGGGGGCGCGAGCGCGCCACTGGCAGGAGCAGGGCTCGCACTGACCGCGACGCGGATCAGCTCGAGCGTCGTGGCCAGAATGAATCCATACGAGCCGAGCTGCGGCAGGCGCGCGCCGATCGCGCCGATCACAAGGGCCAGCCCCAAGAGCACGAATCCCCGGCCGAGCATAGCCTGGTTCATCGCGGCTTCGCCGAGTGCGAATGGGCTGTGTTCCGGCGTTGGTTGTCCTACGCGCGCGAACAGTGCGTGCACCGCGTGTCCCTCGAGCGTCGCGGTCTTGGCCAGCAGCATCCAGACGCCGCAGCCGAGCGCCGCGGTGCCGAGCAGGACGACCAGCGTCGTTCGCCGCGGGCGCGCTGGCGCGAAGCCAACGCCGGCAAGCACGGGCAAGCAGATCGCCGGGAGCATCAGCAGGCGCTTGAGGTCGCCGACTGCGAACCCCGGCAATGCGTGCAGCACGCGGACCAGCCCAGGCGTAGCCATCGCGCCGAGTAGGCCGAGGCTCGCCGCCGCGAACAGGAACGCCCGACCGGCGCGCCCGCGCGTTCCTCGCTGGAACACCGAGATCGCCCCGAGCACGGCGAAGAACAGCGGCCAGATTCCGAATCCGAGCGCGGTCTCGGTGTGGTTGTAGACGCCGGCAGCCAGCGCGGGGAACCGTTGCTGCGGCATGAGCAGCAGCGACAGGATCGTCGGTCGAGGCGATTGCGGGCCGATCGGGCAGAAGTCGTTGGGCGCTGCGAGCTGGCCAGGCAGCACGAGCTCCAGCAAGTTCACCGGGGCCAGCGCGACCGCGCGCAGCTGTTCGATGGTTGGCGGCGAGCGCGAGGAGTGCGCGGCGAGTTCCAGAGTGGGGAGGATCTGGATCGCGGCGAGTGCGGTCCCCAGGCCGAGTGCACCCAGCGTCAGCATCACGCGAGGTACGTGCACGGTGCGACGTGCGAACCAGTCTTCGATGGTCAATGCGAACGCGAGTCCCACGACCAGGTAGCCGAGCAACACGCTGGCCTGTGCGAACCCTGCAAACCACGACAGCGCGACCGCGGCGGCGAGCAGCAGGGCCGGGCGCACGCCGCTCTGCTTGTCGTCGGGTGGGCGCAGGATGGCGTGCGTGCATTCGAGCGCTGGCAGGGCCCAAAGCGCTGCGAACAGGATCATCGGGTGGTGCAGGTGTCCGATCGCGTAGCCGGACAAGACGAACGACGCGTTGCCGAGCAGTGCTCCGGCTTCGCTCCCGCCGAGCCGCAGGATGAGCCGG
The DNA here is from genome assembly GCA_964434515.1 of uncultured Phycisphaerales bacterium. Taxonomy (GTDB): domain Bacteria; phylum Planctomycetota; class UBA1135; order UBA1135; genus CAYSWE01. The sequence continues at coordinate 8,364 of CAYSWE010000039.1, forward strand.
TAAGCAAAGTAGCCACCGAGCATGAGATGCAGCAGCAGGGACCAGGCGTACACGCTTGTCGGCGACCAGAGCGAGAACGCCAGCGCCGTGGGATAGAATGCCCGCGACGTGGCCTGCGCAACGAGCGGGATTCCGCACAAAACACGCGGCTCCCATAGCGGCACGCGTCCGTCGCGCCAGGCTTCCCCGACGGCCGTGTCATACGGCAGGAACTGGAAGAGCTTGTCGCGCCGGTGCGGAACCGCTTCGAGCTCGAACCGCTGCAGGTCCTGCTCGCTCAGCTTGGAGTTGAGCGGTGGGAACGCGCGTGGGTCCTGCGGCAGCAGCGCGTGCCCAGGTGCCAGCGCCGGCCCGACGCACAGGACGCCGAGAAACAGCGACAGTAGGAGCGCACGGACGTGCCGCGGGTCGGCGTGCGGCACGCGTTAGTTCTCGGTCGGCAGTGGCTGGAGCCGAAGTTTCACGTCACGTTCCTTTCGTCCCCGCAGCACACGCAGCGCGACCTCGGTTCCGGCGGGAAGGCCCGCGAGTGCCTGGATCAACTCTGCCGGATGATGGATGCGAACGCCGTTGATGCCGGTGATGATATCGCCGACTTGGTAATAGCGCTCGTCGTCCGGGCTTTGCACCGTGGGCTTCAGTCCGGCTTTCGCCGCCGCGCTCTTGGGGACGATGCTGGTGAACACGACGCCAGGCAGCCGTAGCATGCGTCCGAGATACACATTGCCAAAGTTGATCCCGAGCCCCGCACGCACGCCACCACGGATCAGCTGCGGGATGGATTGTCTCACGAGGTCGACGGGAATGGCGAAGCCAACGCCGGCCGAGCCTCCGGATGGGCTGTGGATCGCCGTGGTAACGCCGATGAGGCGTCCGGCGCTGTCCAGCAACGGGCCGCCCGAGTTGCCGGGATTGATGGCCGCGTCGGTCTGGATCACGCCCTCGATCGTCTGGCCGATCTCCGATTGAATGCGGCGACCGAGTGCACTGATGATGCCGTGCGAGAGGCTGTGGTCGAAACCATAGGGACAACCGATGGCGAACACGCGCTGGCCGACGCGCAGGTCGTGGGACGTGCCGAGCGCGAGCTTGCGCAGCCCGGCCGGTGGCGAGCGCAGCTTGAGGACGGCGAGATCACGCGACGGGACGCTGCCGACCGTGTCCGCCACGTAGGTCTTGGTGTCGTTGGGAAAGGTGACGAACCAGCCGTTGCCGCGCCGAATCACGTGCCAGTTGGTCACGATGTAACCGTGCTCGTCCCAAACGAAGCCCGTCCCCGTGCCTACCGCCTGTCCATCGACGGCGGTCTTGACGCCAACCACAGATGGCGCCGCGCGCTCGAAGATCTCAATGATCTGCTTTTCGCTGTCGCCGAGGTCTGTGCGTGGTGCGACGTTCCGCGTTGCGGCCGACGGGTCATGGAGGTCTCTGCGCGGCGATCGCGTCATGCGCCACGCCACGACACCGATCAGGACGATGGCCGCGAAGGCTGGCCAACGGTACGGATTCGCCACGGGAACTCGTTCTAGAGATGGACTCATCGTCGTCCATTGTCGCCGTCCGTGCCGCGATTTCGACCCTCGACGACGATTTTGCTGGCGTATCCTGTCTTGATGGCGTTGCGCCCCTCCCGATCGGATAGGTCGCGGAGGGGGAACACTTCCCGATCGTTCTGGACCTGAACACGCTTCCGTGACACCCTGCGCCGGCAGACCGTGAGCCACATCGACATAGACATGGACGCGCTGCTCGACGACGAGCCGGTGCGCAAGAAAAAACGGAAGCGGCAACGGCCTCCGCCTCCGGATGAGCCGCCGTTTCGCGACGGCGACGAACTCTGGACTTGGGAACACCTGATCATCTTGACGGCGATCACGTTCCTCGCAGGGGTCCTACGGCTCTACAAGATTGACGAGTGGAGCTTCTGGATCGACGAGGTGCACACGCTCCGCGATGCTGTGCTCAACACCTCGGATGAGTTCTGGGCGGCGCCGACCAGTCGCTATCCGATCGGGTTTCTCCTCGTGCGCTGGTTCCAGCCTTGGTTGCCTGGCGCGGCGGAGGGTAGCTATCGGCTCATCTTCGCGTTCTTCGGAATCGTGTCGGTCCCGCTGCTCGCAGTGTTTGCCCGCCGCATGCTCGGCGCCGGGCCGGCGCTGCTCGCTGCTCTGCTCCTAGCGTTGTCGCCTTGGCACATCTACTGGTCGCAGAGTTGTCGCTTCTATACCGTCGTGTTGTTCTTCAGTCTCGCGTCGATGGGGGCCTTTCGCGTCGGTGTCGAGCGCGGACATCGGGGCTGGCTGGCCTCGGGAATCGTGCTGGCCGCACTGGCGGCGCTCACGCATCCGACGGCGGCGATGCTGTTTCCCACGTACTGCATCTACATCTGGATGCTGCGCAGTCAGTATTGGGTTGCGTGGCCGGAGCGGCTCAATCGGGGCGCGCTGCTATGGATCTTCGTTCCGTTGGCGATCGGCGGCGTGGTTCTGGGGGTGGTCGTGCTTCGCGCTGTTGGCAAGTACGTCGAGGTCAAGACCGGCGACGTCTCCTTCATGCACGTGGTCAACACGACGTTCTTCTTCGTTCGTGTGCCCGTGATCCTGTCTGCGCTTGGTGGCGTCTTGCTGCTCTGGCATCAGAGTCGACGCACGTTTCTCTACCTCCTGCTGCTCCTCGTCGTGCCGGCCGCGGCCGTTGGCCTCATGTCGCTGCGGACCAAGATGTCCGCGCAGTATCTCTTCCTGTGTCTGCCGGTTTGGTGTGCACTCGCCGCCTACGGCGCCTGGGAAGTCACGCAGAGGCTCGGCGAGGATTACGCGTATGCGTTTCGACATCGCTCGCGCATGGCGGCCCGAGCGATCGTGCTTGGCGTCCTCGTGCTCGACCTGGCGACGCAGGACCATCTCTACTACCACTATCGGCACGGGGACCGTCCGCGGTGGCGCGAGGCCGCGGCCTACATCGAGACGCATGGTTCGCCGAACGACATCGTCGCGAGCACGAACGAGCCCAGCATGGAGTGGTATCTGAATCCCTCGAACCCGCTGCGCAAGCGTTGGGACGCCCTCGGCGAGAAGAAGGTCGTCGAGGTCGTCGCCGATTGGACGCTCGGCCGGTTCGACGAGTGGAAGGCGCAGGCGGACAAACACGGGTTCAACGTTTGGGTGGTCCTCACCGAGCCAGTCCTCGACTTGAACAATCCGAGCAAGGATCGCGACGTGTGGCTGCGGCAGAATTTCCACCAGGTGCTGCGGCTCGAAAACTGGACCGGCCCCAAGGACATGACAGTCTTGGTCTACCGATACACCCCGAAGGCGCTCGAGCCCGAGCCGGTGCCGCGCAAGCCCGAGCCAGGAAACTGACGCCGTGCAGCAGGGTCGATCGTGCAGGAAGGAGGATCGTGCAGAAAGCTCGCTTGCACCTGTGTAGGCACGGCGAAGTCGATGTCCAGTGGCGCACTCGAATCTATGGTGGCCACGACGTGGCGCTGGCGCCGGCGGGTCGAGAGCGCTTCGACCGCCTTGCCGCGAGCTTGGCCGAGCTGGAGATCTCTGCCGTTTACTGCAGCAGTCTCGAGCGAGCTCGCGACGGCGCGCGCCGGTTGGCGGAGCCGCACGGCCTCGAGGTCATCGTCGATCCGCGCCTGGTGGAGATCGATCGTGGCGCGTGGGTGGGTCTCACGCTCGAGGAGATCGAAGCGCGCTGGCCGGGCGGCGTGCAGGCGTATCTCGACGATCCCAACGGCTATGCAGAGCACGGGGGCGAGACGCATGCGGTGCTCGCGGAACGGATTTTCCCGGCGCTCGAGGACATCGCCGCGCGGCATCTCGATCAATCCGTGCTCGTCGTTTGCCATGGACAGGTCATGCGCGCGGCCGTCGCGCGCATTCTCGAGATTCCCGGCGCTCGCTCGCTCGATCTCATGACCACCTATGGCGGGCTGACCACCCTCGATCGCTACTTGGATGGCAGCTGGGTCGTGCAGGCGGTCAACGCTCCGACGCTGCGATCGGAGCCCTGGGGCGGGCGGACGTTCAAGCCGTAGGTGCGTCCGGCCGAGTCCGGGCCTGTGCTGCGTTTTCGCCGGGCGTCGGTCGGAACCGTGCTGCTTGCCAGCTATGATCCCGGGCCTCATGACGACTACAGCGATGAAGGCTCCGTTTCCCCTCGAGGCTCTCGAGGCAGACTACCCCCGCATGGACAAGGTCCGGCTGTTCACCGACCAGTTCATCGACATCATGCTCAACCATCGCCAGAGCGGGCATCCCGGTGGCTCGCGATCCAAGGCGCACATGATGGCCGCGCTGATGACTTCTGGCGCTATGCGTTGGGATGTGCGCGATACGGCCCGGCCTCTGGCGGACCGGTTCGTGCTCGTGGCGGGGCATACGATTCCGCTCGTCTACGCGGCGCTTGCGGTCGTCAATCAAGCGATGGCGCTGCGCCACGAATGGACCGGCGATGACCGCTTTGCCGTCAAGGGGGGCGAGCGGCGCACGCTCATGCCGCTGGACTTGCTGAGCTTGCGTCATGTCGGCGGGTTGTCCGGGCACGCCGAGTTCGAGGGAAAGTCGCTCTTCGTCAAGTTCAACACCGGGCCGTCCGGCCATGGCGCGCCGGCCGCTGTTGGTGAGGCGCTGGCACTCAAGGCCGCGGGTTGCGAGGAGGTCAAGGTCTTCGCCGTGGAGGGCGAGGGTGGGCATTCGGCCGGTGCACACCACGAGTCGAAGAACTCCGCTTGGGGGCTTGGGCTGTCCAACCTGGTCTACCTCATGGACTGGAACGACAACGGCATCGATGAGAACGCGCATTCGACCGTCGTCCATGGCACCCCTCGAGACTGGTTCGAGCCCTACGGTTTCAGGGTTGTAGGGACCGAGCATGGCAGCGAGATGTCCGGTGTCGTGCCGGCGCTTTATGACTGTGTGTTCGGCGAGAACCCGAATCGCGCGCCGCGCGCTTGCTGGTTCAAGACCGTCAAGGGGCGCGGTTACATCGTGACCGGCTACAAGTCGCACGGCGCGGCGCACAAGCGCGACCACGCGAACTTCTGGAAGTGCCGCGACGAGTTCCGCGATGCGTACGGCGTCGAGTTTGCTGGCTATGGGGAGGGCGACCCCGGCGGCGAGGCGGCGACGGCGCAGGCGCGCAGTCATCTCGAGACGGTCGTCGAGGCGATGCGCGGGGATCGTGAGTTTGTCGAATGGCTGACCGACCGCTTGGTCGCGATCGGCGACTCGGTGCCGGATCGCATCGTGGGCCAGCGCGTCGATCCGACCGTAGACATTCTCGCGGACGACCCGGTGTTTACCGATGTCACGAAGTTGCCGGCGGAACTGTTCGCCGAGCCAGGGAGCAAGTCTCCCAACCGCAAAGGGTTCGAGAAGTTCGGCGCGTGGTGGAACACGCGCGCCCTGGACAAGTATGGCCGGCCGCTGGTCTTGGCCATGGCCGCGGATCTCGCGGAGTCGACCAACATTGCCGGCTTCATGAAGGGCTTTGGTGGACTCGAGGGGACCGGTTGGTATCAGCGCGACGACAATCCAACCGGCGCCTTGTTGCCGCAGCAGATCACCGAGTTTACCAACGCCGGGATTTGTGCCGGCTTGGGAGTCGTCAACTTTGCCGACGACGCCGAGCACAAGTTCGCCGGCTACATTGGCGCGTGCGCGACCTACGGTTCGTTCTCGTATCTCAAGTATGGGCTGATGCGGCTGTTCTCGCAGCTTGCTCAAGACTGCGATCTCAAGACCGGGCGAATCCTCTGGGTCGCGGGGCATTCCGGACCGGAGACCGCCGAGGATGCGCGCACGCACTTCGGGATTCTGTCGCCGGGGGTTACGCAGCTGTTCCCCGATGGCCAGGTGATCAATCTGCATCCGTGGGAGCACAATGAGGTGGCGCCGGCGCTGTGCGCGGCATTTGCGACCGACGTGCCGATCATCGCGCTGCACTTGACCCGTCCGCCGGTCGAGATCCCCGATCGCAAGGCACTCGGCATGGCGTCGCATCTGGATGCGGCCAAGGGGGCCTATGTGCTGCGACCGTTCGACGATCGTCCGCGGCAGGGTGTGGTGCTCGTGCAGGGGACCAGTGTCGTGGCCAACCTCGTCAAGATCCTACCGTGGCTCGCGAGCGGGGGGCCCAACGTCAAGATCGTCTGCTGTGTTTCTTACGAACTGTTCGCGCGGCAAGATTCCGCCTACCGCGACGCAGTGCTGCCAGAGGCCGAGTGGTACGACTCGATGATGGCCGCCACTCAGGCGCGCCGCGGCGTGCGCGACTGGATCCCGTCGCGCAAGCTCGAGCAGTGGGCGATGACGCCGGACTTCGACAATCGCTGGCGCACCGGCGGCAGCCTCGACGAGATCGTCGCCGAGGCACATCTCGATCCAGAGAGCTTGAAGGCCGGCATCACACGCTACGCTCAGCGCGGTTCGCGTTAGGTCGCCGAGGTGGCGCGCTCTCAGTGGAAGTCCAAGATGGGCTTTATCCTAGCGGCGTCGGGTTCGGCGATCGGGCTGGGCAACATCGTCGTGTTCTCGGGCAACGCCTACAAGTACGGCGGTGGCGCGTTCTACCTGCCGTACTTCATCGCGCTGTTCTGCGTCGGCATTCCGGTCATGGTCCTCGAGTTCGGTCTCGGTGGGATGACCCGCAAGAGCTTTCCGTTGGCGATGCGGCAGGTCGGGGGGCGCTTCGGTGGCTGGCTCAGCGAGTGGGTCGGTTGGTTCGCGATCCTCAACGCCGGGTTCATTTCGATGTGGTACGTGACCCTGCTCGCATGGGTCGTCGGGATGGGAGTCGGGGCGTTTCACCAGGAGGTCTTCGTAGACACGACGACGGTCGAATGGGCCGGTCGCGAGTTCGCGGGTCCGCAGGGTTACTTCTTCAACATGATCGCCGGCTGGTTGCCAGTCGGCTTCGTCGTGATCGTTTGGATCTTGAACATCGTGCTCACGAGTCGCGGAACCAAGACGATCGAGGCCGCGGTCAAGGTGTTTGTTCCGCTCATGTGGATCGCCATGATCGTGCTGGTCGTGCAGGGATTTCGTCTCGACGGCGGCTTCGATGGCGTCAAGGTGCTGTTCACGCCGGAGCTCGAAGCCCTCAAGGATGTGGCCACCTGGCGCGGTGCGACCAGTCAGATCCTGTTTACCCTGTCACTTGGCTTTGGCGTGATGACCGCGTACGCCAGTTACCTGCCGAAGGACGCGGACCACGCACACAACGCGATCACGACCAGTCTACTCAACTGCGGTTTCGAGTGGATCGCCGGCGTGGCCATTTTCTCGATCCTGTTCGTGTACGCCATCGCGCCCAGCGCGTCGACCATTGCGATGATGTATTTCACCGTGCCGCGCGGCATCGGCGCCCTGCCGATCGATCATCAGATCTTCGGCGTGGCATTTTTTGCCCTGCTGCTGATCGCCGGACTGACATCGAGCATCTCGCTGGTCGAGGCGCTGGTTGCGGCGATGCGCGACAAGTTCGGCACCTCACGTGGCAAGGTGCTTGTCGTTGCCTGCTCGATTGGCGCGGTCGGGTCGATCGCCTGCACACTGCCGCAGATCATCGATGGTGGGCTTGCGCATGACGGGACGCTCGGGTTTACCATCCTCGACCTGCTCGCTCACTGGTCGTTTGACACGGGCTTGCTGATCGTGGCGATTCTCGAATGCCTCGTCGTGGGTTGGCTGTTCGGCTCGCACAAGCTCCGCCGTTACATCAACGAGGGCTCTCGCTTTCAGCTCGTCGGCGTCACGGGCCTCGCCTTCGACCTGTTGATCCGCTTTCTCATTCCTGGTGCGCTGGCCTACATCCTCTACACACAGGTCGTGGGCGGGGAGTTCGGCACGGGCGCGGATGGCGCGCGCACCTTTACGCCCTATGGTCATGACTTTGCTCTGAGCTACACCGTCGACAAGGCGTCGACGTGGCATGCGGTGCTCGACGTCTTGCCGCAAATCGTGCTCGGTGTTTGGGTCGTCGGTTCGGTCGTTGTCGCGATGTTCTTGGCGTTTGGCAAAGCGCGCGTGAGCGCGCCTTCGGCGACGCCTGTAGGAGGTGTCAGATGAGACCGGTTGGTTCCGT
>CAYSWE010000040.1:0-8658 GCA_964434515.1 uncultured Phycisphaerales bacterium
AACGCGCTGGATATGACCACGACCAACGGCGCCTCGGTTCGGATTGCGGCCGCCCCAGGGCTCGAATCAGTGCTCGTCCGGGCGCTCGATCCCGTCAGCACCACGGGCCGCGTGTTCGTCGAGCGAACTGTGGCCCTGCACCTCGAGGAGCGATGATGCGGTCGTTACACGCGGCGCAGAGGGTAGCGGTTGCGCTGTGCCTCATGGGCACGTTTGCGCTTGGTTCGTCGGCCCGGTCGAGCCCGCCGTATTTTGAGGTCCAGCCCAATCCTCCCTCCACGGGCAGCGATGTCGTCGTCGTCTACAGCGGTTCCGACGCCGACTCGGTCGTGTTCAAGATCGGCGACGGCGAGGAGCACATCCCCAAGGTCGCGAAAGACGGTACCTTCACGATCCCGAAGGCCCTGCTCAAGGCCGGCCTCAAGCTGCAGATCCGCGACGACGACGTCGATCGTGTACCGGAAGGGTCGGTCTGCTTCGTGATCGAACCGGGCAGTTGATCGAGCCGCACAGCTGAGCCGGACGCAGCTCAGCGTCGGTGGCGGCGAAGCCGCGTGAGGATGGCTCGCGTGGCCGGTGACTTGTTGAGCGTGTAGAAGTGCAACCCCTGTGCGTTCTGGTCGATGAGTTCGCGGCACTGATCGATTGCGTAGCTGATGCCAACGCCGGCGACGGCTTCGAGGTTGTCTTTGACCGCTTCGAGTTCCTCGGCGAGATCGTCGGGAATGCTCGCGCCGCACATGTTGGTGAAGCGCTGAATCTGCTTGTAGTTGGTGATCGGCATGATTCCCGGCACGATGGGCACGCCGACGCCGGCGCGGCGCGCGCGATCGACAAACGAGAAGAAGTCGGCGTTTTCGAAGAACAGCTGCGTGATCAGAAAGTCGACGCCGGCATCCACCTTGGTCTTGAGGTGTCGTAGATCGGTGTCGGCATCCGGTGACTCTGGATGCGCCTCGGGATAACAGGCGGCGCCAAGGCAGAGCGGCGCGCCGAGTTCGCGGATGAAGGCAATGAGCTCCGATCCGTAGCGGAAGCCGCCCGCAACCGGCCGGAACTCAGCTTCGCCTCGGGGCGCGTCGCCGCGTAGGGCCAGGACGTTTTCGATGCCGTGGTCGACGAGTGCTTCGATGTTCCGCCGGATGTCGTCGCGTGTGTGCCCGACGCACGTCAGATGCGCCATGGCCTCGATGCCGACGTCATGTTTGATGCGGCGGACGAGTTCGAAGGTCTTCTCGCGCGTGTTGCCCCCAGCGCCATACGTCACGGAGACGAACGACGGGGCGAGTGGCTCGAGCTCGTCCTTGACGATCCGGAAGAGCTCGTCGACCGCCGCGTCAGTCTTGGGCGGGAAGAACTCGAATGAGACCAGCCGCCGCCCGGCTTCGAACAGTTCACTGATGCGCATGGGTTCCATGATTCGCCGCCAGCAGGAGCGAATCCAGGTGTGCTGGTGAAAAAGCCAAAGCGAGCGGCCGTTAGCTCGAGGTTGGTCGGTAGCCTGAGCATCGTTGCGAACGGCAGTGCCGTCTCCTATCAGGAACTTCAACATGACTGGACCCCGCCCTGTGCGTGCCCCGCGCGGCACGCAGCTCACCTGCGCCAACTGGCAGATCGAAGCTGCCTATCGCATGATCCAGAACAACCTCGACCCGGAGGTGGCCGAGGATCCGATCCACCTGGTCGTCTATGGTGGTTCGGGGAAGGCCGCGCGTTCCTGGCCCGACTTCGAGCGCATCCTTGCGTGTCTCGAGCGCTTGCAGCCCGACGAGACGCTGCTGGTGCAGTCGGGTCGCGCCGTTGCCGTGCTTCGGACGCACACGGATGCGCCGCGGGTCCTGATCGCGAACAGCAATTTGGTCGGCCACTGGTCCAACTGGGACGAGTTCCGCAAGCTCGAGGCGCTCGGCTTGATCATGTACGGGCAGATGACCGCAGGGTCTTGGATCTACATCGGAACCCAAGGGATCTTGCAAGGCACCTACGAGACGTTTGCTTCTGCTGCGCGCAAGCACTACGGCGCCGATGCCGATCTCGCCGGCCGGCTTGTCGTGACCGCTGGGTGCGGAGGGATGGGGGGAGCGCAGCCGCTTTCGGTGACGATGAACGGCGGCGTCTGCCTCATGGCCGAGGTGGACCGTGCTCGCGCGCAGAAGCGCGTCGAGACTCGCTACCTCGACCAAGTCACGCACGAGCTCGACGAGGCGATCGAGCTGGCACTGGGTGCACGCGACCAACGGCGTGCGTTCTCGATCTGTTGGGTTGGCAACGCCGTCGACTTGCTCGAGCGCCTGGTGAAGCGCGACGTTCTGCCGGACATGCTCACCGACCAGACCAGCGCGCATGATCTGTTGAACGGTTACGTGCCATCCGGCATGTCGCTCGAGGACGCGCTCGATCTACGTCGCTCGGCACCGGCCGCATACAAGGCCGCGGCGGCGAAGACCTGCAAGCGACATGTGGAACTCATGTGCGAGCTCATGGACCGTGGCGCGGTCACGTTCGACTACGGCAACAACATCCGCACCGCGGCGTACGAGGAGGGGTTGCTGCGCGCCTACGACTTCCCGGGGTTTGTCCCGGCGTATGTCCGGCCGCTCTTCTGCGAGGGCAAGGGGCCCTATCGGTGGGTCGCGCTGTCCGGTGAGCCTTCCGACATCCATCGCACCGATGAACTCGTCCTCGAGATGTTTCCCGAGAATGAGTTTCTGTGTCGATGGATTCGGCTGGCGCGCGAGCGGGTCGCGTTCCAGGGCCTACCCGCGCGCATCTGTTGGCTCGGGTACGGTGAGCGCGACAGGTTCGCTCTCGCCGTCAATGATCTGGTCGCCAAGGGCGAGATCCAGGCTCCGATCGTGTTCGGGCGCGATCACCTCGATTGCGGCTCGGTAGCCAGCCCCTACCGCGAGACCGAGGCCATGAAAGACGGGTCGGACGCGATCGCCGATTGGCCGATCCTAAACGCCCTCGTTTCGGCTGCGAGCGGTGCGACCTGGACCAGCTTTCACAATGGCGGCGGTGTCGGTATCGGCTATGCCATGCACGCTGGCCAGGTGACGGTCGCCGACGGCACCGAGGAGGCCGCTAAGCGACTCCAGCGAGTTTTGACGAACGATCCAGGTATGGGTATCGCGCGTCATGCGGATGCGGGTTACGAGACGGCCATCGCGGCCGCCGAGCGGCTCGGGGTTGATCTTGCGCGCGCGTCGCGTCGGTAGACATTCTTTACGGTGAGGTAGATGAGATGATTGGGCTCCTCCTAGCCAACACGGTTCTCTGGGTCGTTCTCGGAGCCGTCGTTCTGTGCGTGCTGATCTTCGTTGGGATTTACAACGGTCTCGTATCGGGTCGAAACCAGTGCAAGAACGCCTGGAGTCAGGTCGACGTCCAGCTCAAGCGACGCTACGACCTGATTCCGAATCTCGTGGAGACGGCCAAGGGCTACATGAAGCACGAGCGCGAGACACTCGAAGCCGTCACCAAGGCTCGTCAGATGGCGATCGACGCATCGACGGTCGCGGATCAGGCCAAAGCCGAGAACATGCTCACGTCGACGCTTCGTTCCCTGTTTGCGGTTTCCGAGAATTACCCGGACCTGAAAGCGAACCAGAACATGCTCCAGGTTCAGGAAGAACTGACGAGTACCGAGAACCGGATCGGCTTCGCGCGTCAGCACTACAACGATTCGGTGCTCCGCTACAACAACAAGGTGCAGCAGTTTCCAGGCAATCTGGTTGCGGGGATGTTCGGCTTCGATGAGGAGCAGTTCTTCGAGCTCGATGACGACACGCAGCGAGAGCCAGTCAAGGTGAGCTTCTGAAGGTGTCGAGTTAATCACAGATGCAGGCGACGCAGCAGCCGCCGGTTTCGGCCGGAACGACAACACCGCGGCGCCGCCTTCGCAGGCTCGATTTCCGCGAGCAGCAGGCCAAGAACCAGCGGCGAGCTTTGTCGCTCGCGGTCGCGCTGTTCGCCGTATTGGGCGTTCTCGGGGCTGCGCTCGGCGCCGCGTGGGGTTCCTGGCTGGTCGGCACCCTCGCTGGGCTGACGGTGGCCGGTGTGCAATGGGCATTCGCCCGGACGGCCGGCGCTAGCGTCATCATGTCCGCAGCCGGCGCGCATCCCGTCGATCGCGCGACGGACGCGCAACTCGTCAATGTGGTCGAGGAGATCGCGATCGCGGCCGGCATGCCGTGTCCGGACGTCTATCTCATCGACGACTCGAGCCTCAACGCGTTTGCCACCGGGTTCCAACCCGAAGATGCGGCTGTGGCGATCACGACGGGCCTGCGGGACAAGCTCACGCGCGACGAACTCCAGGCCGTGCTCGCCCATGAGATCGGGCACATCCGCAACGGCGATACAGGATATATGGTGCTGATCGCGGTCGCGGTCGGCGCGATCGCGCTGCTCGCCGACCTCGGGCTGCGCTCGCTCTGGCACGGCCGCCATGGGCGGTCGTTCTCTGGTGGCAAGCGGCAGGGACCCCAGCTGCTCATCGCAGCGATCGTCATGATCGTACTCGCCATCCTCGCTCCGCTCGTCGCCCGCATCTTGCAGGCTGCCGTTTCACGCGAGCGCGAGTATCTCGCGGACGCAACGAGTGTCGAGCTCACCCGACATCCCCGCGCGCTTGCCTCCGCCCTGCGCAAGTTGGGTGCGGATCCGTTGCGCCTCAAGTCCGCAAACCGCGCGACCCATCATCTCTACATCGTCAACCCGCTGCACAAGGCGCAAGTTCGTAGCAGCGTGTTCTCGACGCACCCGCCGCTCATCGAGCGCGTTCGGCGCGTCGAGGCCATGGCCTAGAAACGCGTTCCCTCAGCGTGGTGGACTGGCGACCGGCGTTGTCGAGACGCCGGAGGTTCCGAAGGTCGTATTCGGGCCGCGCTCGGTAGGTCGGGCCGTTGGCGCGGTCTCCTGGTCGCCTGCGGCTCGGAACGCGTCCGTTGCCAGGAGCGCCGCGACGAACGCGTCGTTGTCATCACTCGCTCGCTTTAGTTGTGCGAGTGCGAGTGGCAGGCCGAGGGTGTCGAGATGCTCCGTCCGTAGCATGCGTAGCGTGCGCTTCCAGCCCAGGCGGCGTGCGAGCTGTGCGGCTTGCGGGGCGGCCAAGAGCGCGGGGAGCTCCTTGGCATGGCGCAGGAGTGTTCGAAGCCCCAGCGCGGGCATGCCACTCGTCCCGGCGAATGCGGCGAGCTTGCTTAGAGCTTCGGCGTCGGCCACGCCCGCTTCGCGCGCTTGGAGGCGAACATCGCAGGCGCCCTGTCCCTTGCCGAGCCCGTCCAGGGCATCCGCCAAGAGCGTCAAGGCGCTGGCGTTTTCCTTTGGATGACTGAGCGCGTGATTTGCCCAGGCGCGTGCCGATTCGAAGTCGCCGGCCGCGAGCGCGCGTTGCGCCAAACGTTGCGCAAGCCGCGGGTCCTTGCTTTCCTCAGCGAGTCGCTTGGCACGCCGTGCCGAGAACTCGAGCGCGCGTGCTTGGGACGAACCCGGGGCGCTGAGATTCGTCGCCTCGGTCAGCGCCTGCAGCGAGCGATCGGGCTGGGCCAGTCGTTGGTTGAGCTTGGCCTCGAGGAGCGCGACGCCAGCCGAACTCGGTGCCAGCAGGCGGGCGTGTCGCACCGACCTGCGAGCCGCATACGGATCGCCCTCGGATGCGAGCAGCCGGGCGTGGAGCACGAGCGCTTCGGCGAGCAGTGGATCATGGATTGCCGAGAACCCCGACGCGTGTGCCTCGTACAGCGTTGCCAGCTGCGCGATTGCCGTCGACGTGCGTCCCACGCGGGCAGCGTGCAGTGCGTTTGCAAACTGTTGGCACATCTCGAGGAGTTCGACCAGGCGGTGGTGTCGGTCCTTGGCCCAATCCATGGACGAGCCCCAGCTAGCCAAGGTGACGATCGATCCGCCTTCGCTCGGCACGATGTCGACGCGGACACGGTCGGTCGCGCCGGCACGAGCTGCGTACGACTGAGTCCGGTAGAAACTCACGCCGCGCAGGATCGACTCGGGCAGCGCGATCGGTTCCACATCGCCTTGGTCGAGCGCGCCGCGATGTCGCGCGAAGAACCCGTTCGAAGAAGGTTCGAATCCACCGCGGGCCCGCCGGTCATACTCGACGCGGAATTCTCCGTTGCCGAGGTCGATGGCGCACGCCCTCGGTCGCAGCGGATCGCGGTTTGCCGAAGTGAACTCGTAGGCCAACGCCTCCGCGACGATGCACGCGGCCTCGCGGCTGCGTAGCGAACTCTCCAGACGAAACTCCTCGATGCGTGGGCCAAGCGACGGTAGCAGCGCGCAGGAAGCCAGCAGCGGGAGCCCGCAACCCGTGATTGCCCATGCTACGCCCCGAATCATCCATCCCCCGCTGTCGATCGCTTGCCCGTTGTGAGGAAGATTTCGACAGGCGCGTGGTGGCGCTTGAGGCGACTGTCGCGGATTCCATCACTCGCGGAGCTACGGTCTTGTGGTCGTCCGCGTTCGTCCGGTGGTGTCGCGTCCTCGACGCAACCCTGCGCGTGTGCGATGATTGCTCGGGCAATGCGAATCCTGAGGGCAATCTTCAAGAGCGGGTTGGCGCTGGTCGTCGGTTGCGGTGGCTCGACCACCCAAGCGCCGCCGTCGCGCACCGAGTCTCCTGGGCCGTCTGCGCCGATCCAAGTCGGCGCTTTGGCGAGTTGGCTGGCCGAGTCTGCGAGCCGCATCGCCGTCGATTTGCGCGAGCCCGAACTCTTCGCCGCGGGTCACATCCACGGCGCGGTCAATCTGCAGGCTGGCTACGAGCAGTTCGCGATTCGCGCGAGCCGCTTCTTTGGTTCCTCGGCTGAGCTCGTGCTCCTGGCCAAGGATGCGGCCGTGGCCGCGGAGTTGGCCCAAGGCGCGCACGTGGGCGTTCGCGTCCGGGCCTGGCTCGACGCGCCCGCATCGGCTTGCCGATCGGTCGCCGAGCTCGGCTGGACCAAGCAGAAGACGATTCGCGCCAAGTCCGCAGCCGATCTGCTCGCGCGCGGCGATGCGCTCTTGATCGACGCACGGACGGCGAAGGAATACGCCGACGGCCATGCACCTGGGGCGATGTTCGTCTACCCAGACGATTTTCCACGGCAGGCGCCGTTCCTCCGTCGGGACGCTTCGGTCATCGTCGTGTGCCAGGCAGGCTGGCGCTCGTCGCTGCTCGTCTCGTGGATGGATCGGCTCGGGTTTCGCGATGCGCGCAACCTGATCGGGGGCATGGACTCGTGGCGCGCCGAAGGATGCGCGATCGAGAAAGGGAGCGAGCAGAAGGCGTTTCGCTGATCCAATCGCGACATCCGATCGAGACAGGAGAACTCAATGAATCCCAAGAAGCCGCGGCCCACACGTCGCCAGTTCCTCGGGGCAGCCGCGGCTGTTCCCGCCCTTGGGGCCATGGGTCGCGAGGCGCCCACGGTCTTTGTGCCACGACGCACCGGGCCGGTCGCGGTGTCGAGTCGCAACGGACTCGAGGCCGTCAAGGTCGCCATTGCCAAGATGTCTTCCGGCGTGCGGCCCGTGGACGCGGCCGTGGCGGGCGTCAACCTTGTCGAGAATGACCCCAATGACATGAGCGTCGGCTACGGTGGCTTGCCCAACGCCGATGGCGTCGTCGAACTCGATTCGTGCGTCATGGATGGCCCGACGCATCTGGCCGGCGCGGTCGGTGCGCTTCGCAACATCAAGAATCCCAGTCGCGTGGCGCTCTTGGTCATGCGTCGGACCGACCACGTTCTGCTGGTTGGCGAGGGGGCGCTGCGCTTCGCGCGTGCTCACGGCATCCCCGAGACCAACCTGCTGACCGATCGTGCCCGTGAGGTGTGGCTTGCCTGGCGCGAGCGCATGTCCAACTCCGACGATTGGATCGAACCCGGTGGCAAC
The DNA here is from genome assembly GCA_964434515.1 of uncultured Phycisphaerales bacterium. Classification (GTDB taxonomy): domain Bacteria; phylum Planctomycetota; class UBA1135; order UBA1135; genus CAYSWE01. The sequence goes on from CAYSWE010000040.1 coordinate 7,894, forward strand.
GCGCTCCCCAACAAGTCCGCGCCGCGTGCGCCCGCGTCCCAGGGGGCAAACCGCGGCAAGGAGCATGCGCCGCTCGAACGGAAGCACGGGACGATCCATCTTTCCGCGCTCGACGGCGCCGGTCGGTTTGGGGCCTGCACGACGACGTCCGGGCTCTCATTCAAGATCCCCGGGCGTGTTGGCGACTCACCGTTGATCGGCTGCGGGCTCTACCTCGACAATGACATCGGTTCCGCCGGCAGCACTGGGCGTGGTGAGGCGGCAATCCTGTCCAACGGCAGCCACACGGTCGTCGAGCAGATGCGGCTCGGGCGTTCGCCCACCGACGCGTGCTTGGAGGTCCTGCGACGCGTGGCGCACTACACGCGCATCCCTCGGCTTCTCACGCCGCAGGGACGGCCGAACTTCCAACTCAACTTCTACGCGCTCAACAAGAAGGGTGAGTTGGGTGCGGCGTCGATGTATCCGAGTTCGTATTCCGTCGGCACCATGGATGGCGCCGAGCACCGAAGCACGGCTGCCCTGTTCGAGCGTCGTTGATGGCAGCCGCGATCATCGACGGCAAGAGCATCGCGAGCGCGATCCATGACGAGGTCAAGGCGGCTACCGCGCGACTCGCCGAGGCGCACAACATCATCCCGGGGCTCGCTACGGTGCTGGTTGGCGACGATCCTGCTTCGGTGTCATATGTGACCGCGAAACAGCGGGCTTGTGAGGCGGACGGGATCCGGTCGTTCGGCCATCCTCTGTCGGCCGAGACGACCG
>CAYSWE010000040.1:8668-8963 GCA_964434515.1 uncultured Phycisphaerales bacterium
AACGTCCTGCTCGCCGACCTCACCGCCGATCCGCAGGTCCATGGCATCCTCGTCCAGTTGCCCCTGCCGGACACCATGGATGAGCAGCGCGTGCTCGCCGCCGTGCCGGTCAGCAAGGACGTGGATGGCTTCCACGCCGAGAATCTGGGAAAACTCGGTTTGCGCGACGAGGAGCCTCGCTTCGTCCCGTGCACGCCCGCCGGCATCATCGAGCTCCTGCGGCGCACGGGCGTCGAGATCGCCGGCAAACGCGCCGTCGTGCTCGGCCGGAGCAAGATCGTCGGACTTCCCGTGG
>CAYSWE010000040.1:8973-16255 GCA_964434515.1 uncultured Phycisphaerales bacterium
GCTCCTGCTGCGCGAGAACGCCACCGTGACCGTGTGCCACTCGAGGACGGCGGACCTCGGAGTGATCGCCCGGGAGGCCGACATCCTCGTGGCCGCGATCGGCAAGCCGAACCTCGTGACCGGTGACATGATCAAGCCCGGCGCCGTCGTCATCGACGTCGGCGTGAACCGCGTCGAAGACGCCACGAAGAAGCGCGGCTACCGTTTGGTCGGCGACTGCGACTTCGATTCGGTTGCGCCCCGTGCATCGGCCATCACACCGGTGCCAGGCGGAGTCGGCCCAATGACGATCGCGATGCTCATGCAAAACACCCTACGCGCCGCCCTGGCGCTCAGCGGCGCGCGGGGTTCTTGAGCCACGCTTCAATCCATGTCAGCGACGCGATCGAGCTGTCGCCGATCGTCGGCTCGGGGCTTGGCCTGGTCCGCGCGTAGCTGCGCCTCGAGTTCGCGGATCTTCGCGAGCAGCGCCCGTACGGTTGCCTGGGTGTCGGTCTTGGTGGGTTCTAGAATGCTCAACATGCTCGGACTCCTTGGTCTTGGGTGATGACCGGTCTCGGAACTCGATCCCGGCACTGCTCCAAGCGGAGCGCCGGCGAGTTCTGTCAGACTTGGCAGCATCGTGATCGCGTGATTGGCGCCGTTGTCTGACAGATTTGTCTGACAGATCGGCGACCCGCCGGACCTTCTCCATCTGCAGACAGCCCGAGGCCATCGGGCCACCTAACCCCACGGAGAAGAACATGAGACTACGCGTAGCTCCTTCCGTCGCGTTCGTTGTCGCGATGGTTTTCGTCGTTTCTTGCACCGGCAGACACCATCCGCCAGCGGCGGTCGGCGCTGGCGATGCGCGGATGGTCGAGTCCTCGCCCCAGGACGGCGAGACCGGCGTCGCGATTCGCCGGGAAACCGTGCTTCGCTTTGATCGACCGGTGGATCGAGCGTCGTTGGATGCGCAGTCGCTGTATGCGTCCGTCGGCGGCGAACGCTTGCCCGCGCGCATCCACGTAGCGCCCGACGGGCTTACCGTGACGCTGTTTTATGCCGGTGACGGCTTGCCGGCGCACGCGGAGGTGCTCATCACCCTCGATGGTGATCGGGCGCGGTCGGCCAACGGTCACGGCCTCGATGCCGACGGTGACGGTTTTGTCGGCGGAGTGGGCAAGTTCTCCTTCGAGACGCTGGACTTGACGGTGGTACCAAACACCGATGTGTGCGGTCGCGTGTTCGAGTCCAGTCTCGAGAAGAACGCGCGCAATCTACCGTTGCGCGGCGTGACGATTCACGTCGATGGGTTGCCAGGCAAGACGGCGACCACCGACGCGCTGGGCAACTTCTGTCTGCGGAATCTTCCGGCGGGCCGCATCTTTGTGCACATCGACGGCAGCACGGTCGATGCACGACCGGTCGGTTGGTACTACCCCAATGTCGGCAAGGCTTGGCACACCAAGGCCGGTGAACGTGTTCAGATCGACACCGTATACCTACCTCGGATCGCCGAGACGACACTCCAGGTTGTCTCGAAGTCGAAACCTACCGTCGTGCACATGTCGGGCCAGCAACTCGGCCGCATTCGCGACGCGGGATTGCGGCAGCAGCTCGGCAAGGTCAGCGTCACCGTTCCGGCCGGTTCCTTGTTTGACGACGGCGGCCAGCGCGGCGGTCGCGTTGGTATCGCGCCGGTGGATCCAAAGCGGCTGCCTGGGACCACGCCGCAGGGGCTCAGGTTCGCACTCGTGATCACGGTGCAGACCGATGGTCCGACCAACTTCGACAGGCCGGTGTCCGTGCTCTTTCCCAACCTTCCCGATCCGCTGACCAAGGTGCGGTTGGCGCCTGGCGCCAAGACTGCGCTCTGGTCGTTCAACCACGACAGCGGCCGCTTCGAGGTCGTCGGCACGATGACGGTCACGAACGACGGGCGGTTCGTCGCGTCCGATCCGGGCGTTGGCATCCGCGCTCCCGGCTGGCACGGAACCGCACCCGGCTCCGGCGCCGATGGGGGGCCACCTAAGGCCGGGGGGGACTGCACGGGTCCCGACTGCTGCAAGAAGAAGACGCTCGACCTCTGGGCCGAGGTGCTCGCTGCGGGCAAGACGCTGGCGGAGTGCGCCGAGGCGCTCGCCGGGATCGACCTAGGCTGCCTCACGGCGCTCGTCGAACACTCCAAGACCGTCTACGACTTTGCAGTCAGTGTGCGCGACACGATTCACGAGGGGACGAGCAGGGCCGAGCTCATCGCGGTGAAGACCAAGCTGCACGAGCTCATCAAGAACTGGGTCGACATCATCAATAAGTGCAAGTCCGCCGCAGACCCGGTGGAGCGTTTGCAGAGTGCGCTCGGTTGTGCCGAGGGCATTCTTCATCAGCTCAACAACCTGTGCGACACGTACCTGAAGTGCACGAAGATCTGGGGCAGAGATCTCGCATGCACGTTGACCCAGGGTGCCGAGACGCTCGTCGACGTGGTGAAGGATGCGTTGAAGATCGCGCAGGACTACATCGACAAGGGTATCCAGAAGCTCGCGCTGACTGCCGCCGACAAGGCTCTCAAGTGGGTCTGCAAGCTACTCGAGCCGGAGAGTTCGCGGACGCTGACTGCCGAAGAGGCAAAAGAGACGCGCCGGCTCTTGCGCGCCCTCGCCAGCGCGGTTCCGTCGGAGAAGCTCGGTAACGACATGCTGCGCACGATCCCGGCGGCCGCGACCAACTCAGCGGACCTAGCGCTGGCTACCGGGCGCGACGGATCCAGGACTGCGAATCACGAGGGCGTCCCCCGGGAGGCGGAGTTTGCCTACGCCGTCGAGCTGATCGGTAAGGCCGCAGGCACGATTCGACGCGGGCGGACCAACACGCGCGGACGCATGCGTCTGATCCTGCCCCCGTCGACGACCTATGCCTTGCACATGTACGACGCCAAGACACGGCAGTTCGGCGTGACTGTGGGCAAGACCGCGGCGTCTGGCCGACCCACACGGCTGAGCGAAGTCTTCTTGCGCGAGGTCGCGACGCTGCCCGACACGGACGCGGACGGCCTCGTGGATGCGGCGGAACTCGTCTACGGCACGCGCATCGACAAGCCGGACACCGATGGTGACGGCGTCTCCGATGGCGAAGAAGTGCACTCCGGCAAGGACCCGCTCGACGGCATCGACGCTCGCGTGCGCATCGTCGCCGAGGTCGATACGCCGGCGCCAGCGTTGGACGTCTGCGTTGCGCAGGGTGTGGCGATCACCGCGCTCGGCAAGGGCCACGGCATCGAGGCCATCAACACCTGGAGCGGGCTGGCGCCGGCCCGGATCGCGAGCGTCCAGACACCGGGTGACGCGCTTCGAGTCGCGTGTGGCGGATTGCTCGTCGCCGTGGCCGATGGATCGGAGGGCCTCGCGGTCGTCGATCTGCGCAATCCCCGCGACGTCAAGGTCCGACACCAGCTTCGGATCGGCGATGTCCGCGCCGTCGCGGCGCGGGGCGTGATCGCGTTTGCTGGGACGAGTGACGGCCAAGTCTTGATGGTCGACATGGCCGAGGGGCTCGTGCTCGCACGCGCTTCGGTGCGGGGTTCGATCACGGACGTGGCGCTGCGCGGCGATTGGGTCTACGCATCGAGCGGATCGACGCTCACTCCGATCCGCATCGACAAGGCGCGGCTGCGAGCATCGCCGGCGATCGCGCTGCCTCGATCGAGCTTCCGCATGTTTGCCGCGGCGGACCACCTGTTTGCGACGCACCGGCAAGGCTACGCAAGCCTGGACGTCGCAACGGATCCGTCGAAGCCGCGCTTGCTCGCGATCACCGACACCTCGCGGCGCGGCTGGCGCCAGCTCGTCACCGATGGCTCAGGCTTCGGGATCGGCGTCGCCGGCAACAACGTCGGTCCAGGCGTGACCGATACGATCGACCTCTACGACGTGCGCGATCGCAGCAAGCCGGGCACATTCGTGCGCCGCTACGACGATCTGCCGTTTCACGGCAGCGCCAAGTTCGCGGAAGCGATCCCGAGCGCCGCGGTCGTCGACAACGGGCTCGCCTATCTTGCGGATCGCAACACCTACGCCGGCAAGGGCAAGCTTGTGGTTCTCCGCTACCAAGCCTTGGATCTCGGCACCAAGCCGCCAGAAGTCCGCGTGACCAGCAACGTGCCGTCCGCCGGGATCGAGGAAGGCAAGCTCGCCTGGTTCCGCGCAGCGGTCCGCGATGATGTGCAGGTGCGCAACGTCGATTTCTACGTGGATGGCGTGCGCGTCATGTCCGACTCGAGCTATCCGTTCGAACTCGCGATGACCGCACCCGCGCACGCAACCAACTCGTCGTTTGTCGTCAAAGCGCGTGCCTGGGATAGCGGCGGAAATGCCGCGGACTCGACGGAGCTCAAGGTCGTCGTCCTGCCCGATACCACCGCGCCGACGATCGTGACCCGTGATCCCGGGACCAACGGTGCCGTGGTCGCTGGGGCAGCAGTCACCGTGCGCGTGACGTTTTCCGAGCCTGTCGTGCCGAGCACCCTCAGCAAGGATCGCTTGCGCCTCACGCACGCGGGCCCGGATGGCAAGCTGGGCACCGCGGACGACGTCGCCGTGCCGACCCAATCGGTCGCGTATCGCCCCCTGCTTGCGACAGCGATCTGGAAAGCGAAGCTTCCCAAAGGCGCGGTCCGTGCACAGATCGTTGCCGGCATCCGTGACGTCGCGGGCAATGCGCTCAAGCCCGTTTCGTGGAACTTCACCGCCTATGAAGGGCTGCGGCTGCGCGTGTTTTCCACGCACAGCGTCAGCGGTCTGCGCAGTTTCTTTGCTGGTCGCGTCCCGGAGACCTTCACCGAGTATCGGCCGGGACGAGCGCCGGTGCAGCGCTTCGATGCCGTGATTCCCAACGTCCATTTCCCAGCGTGGTCCATCCCATGGATGGTGCACGCCGGTGTCGATGGCAAGGTCCAGACCCGCAACCCGGCGTCACCGCTCGGCGATGACGCAACGTTCGTCTCGCGCCGCCGCGGCTCGTACTTTGGCGCAGTTGCCGAGGGAACTCTGCGCATTCCGGCCCAAGGCAAGTTCGTGTTTTCGGTCGTCATCGACGACGCGTTCTTCCTCGAGATCGATGGCAAGACGATCGTGAGCCACACGGGAGGCTCGGCCTCGGAGCGCTTCACCGCCAAGCCGATCGAGCTCGACAAGGGCACGGTCTCGGTCCGCATCTCCTGGGCTGACACCCTCAGCGTTCGCTCGGCCTGCACGCTAGAAGCCTCGGGACCCGGCTTCCCCGGCGGCGTCATCCCGGCGCGCTTCTTTGGGTCGAAGTAGCGGTCGTTGACAATCGTTCGTCGCGTGTCGCGCCCGAATCGCCTGGGAGCAGCGGCGACGACGTTCGAGATCAACGAACTCATGGCAACGAAGCATCGCGCCATCTTCGACCTGCCGTTCGTGCTCGAGCAACTTGAGCGAGCGTAGGTTCGTGACCATGATGCGTGCGCATGATCCGTGCCCGTGATCTCCGACTGTGCATTGTTCCGAGTACGGCCGCGCAGACGCAGGAGGGCTTGACTACTTCGTCCCTCAACCGTGACAAGGCGTTGATCTTCCGGATCACCCACATGGACAACGTCCCCTGGATCCTCGACCACGGACTGCATTGTCGGCGCTCGCCGACACAGGATCCTGACTTCGTGGATATCGGTAACCAAGACTGGATCGGCAAGCGTAGCTGTCGCGAAGTGTCTCCGCCCCCCGGAGGAACGCTCGGTGACTATGTGCCCTTCTACTTCACGCCCTGGTCGCCGATGCTCTACAACATCAAGACCGGGTACCAAGGGGTGGACCAGCGCCCGATGTCGGAGATTGCGATCCTCGTGAGTTCTATCCCGAGATTAGACGAACTCGAGAGGTGTTACCTGATCAGCGACCGCCACGCCTACTTGCAGCTTGCGCAGTTCGTTTCCGACGCGACAGGATTGGATCGTATCGATTGGCCGTTGCTGCAGTCGAAGGACTTCGCGCGCGACTTGGATCATCCCGACCGATTCGATCGATACCAGGCCGAAGCCCTTGTCCATCGACACCTGCCGTGCAGCGGTCTCCTTGGCATTGCCTGCCACGGCGAAGCGCAGCGCGCTCGGCTTGATGGGCAGTTGACCCGGCGAGGGATGACGCTCAAGCTCGTGGTTCAACCAGCGATGTTTTTCTGATGCTGCACTTTACGCAAGGCAACCTGCTCGAGGCTCGGGTCGAGGCCCTCGTGAATACCGTCAACGAAGTTGGCGTTATGGGCAAGGGGATTGCCCTGATGTTTAGGGAGGCGTTTCCGGAGAGCGCGAGGCTCTATCAAGAGGCATGCAAGCGCAAGGCGTTGCACGTCGGTCGAGTTCTGGTGACCCCAAGCCAGCAGCTCCATGGTCCGCGGTGGATCATCCACTTTCCTACGAAGCGGCATTGGCGACACCGTTCGCGGCTGGAGTGGGTGTGCGATGGGCTAAAGGACTTGGTGCGGGAGCTTCGCCAACGACAGATTCGGTCCGTGGCCGTGCCTCCACTCGGTTGTGGGAACGGAGGGCTCGAATGGGACTTGGTGCGGGGCGAGATCGAGTGCGCCTTCGCCGAGCTGCCCGAGGTCGACGTCGAGGTCTTCGTTCCCACGTCAGACTATGTCAACGTTCCCAAGCGCGAGGGCGTCGAGGAGCTGACGCCGGCACGGGCGTTGATCGCCGAACTCGTGCGACGCTACTCCATTCTTGGCATCCAGTGTGCGTTGATCGAAGTGCAAAAGCTCGCGTGGTTCTTGCAGCGAGTCCTGCTTGCGCACGGGCCCGACGATCCGCTCCAGCTCGACTTCGTTGCGCAGCGCTATGGTCCGTATGATGACAATCTCCGCCATCTCCTGGATCGGTTGGATGGGAGCTATCTGCACTGCGAGCGCCGCATCGCGGACGCGAGACCGTTCGATCCGGTCTGGTTCGAGGACCGTAAGCGCGAGCGGGTCGCGGCGTTCCTGCGGTCTTCGGAAGCCGAGCGTTACATGCCGGCGCTCGAGCGGACGGCGGCCATCATCGATGGATTTGAGTCGCCATTGGGCATGGAACTGTTGGCGACGGTGGATTGGCTCCTGAGTCAAGAGCGCGTCGCGCCCACGCTCAAGGCGGTCAAGGTCGGGATTCAACAGTGGCCTGGCGGACCCGAGGCCGGCCGCCGCAAGCAACGACTGTTCGACGACCGGATGCTCGGGCTAGCTCTCCGGCGACTGACCGAAGAGCAACCCGTGGATGGACTTCGAGCCTGACCACCTCGTTTGC
>CAYSWE010000041.1:0-16124 GCA_964434515.1 uncultured Phycisphaerales bacterium
CAACTGCCGCGCGCACACGCAGCGTGTGCTGGCTTACCTCCCGAACCTGGCCAGCCTCGCTGGCTAGCCGCGAATCAGGCGATACTCGACGTAGCCTGCGTCCGGCGCGTAGTCGTTGACTTGGTCGTTGACGAACAGCAGGCGAATCCTCGATGCTTTTGGTGCCGCGTCGAGGATTCGTTGCAGTGGGATGGCGAGTTCGCACTCGGTGATCCCGGTCTTCGGGTTGACGGAGAGCGGCTGCAGGAGCCCGTCGTTAAATGTTCCGCGCTTCTGTCGGAACAAGGAGTCGCCGGCGATCAGGAGTTCGCTGCCCACGGCCGCCGAGGCGGCATAGCCAGTGCTCGGATCGTCGTCGGTATCGATGAAGATCAGCGTGCGGGAGAACGTGAACTGCGGCGAGCCGTCTAGATTGAACACGTTCTCCGACTTGAAGCGGAGGAACAGGTTCTGGAGGTCGTTCGCACAAGCGACATCGCCCCAGTCTGGCCCGGCCGAGTCAGCGACGTCATATGGGTCTGTGTGTGCCACGGGAATCGTGGCCCAGTCACCAAACGCTCCGTCGATCACGATCGTCGTGAGTCCGATGGGCGTGGCGGCGATGTTCGTTTCGTTCTTTTCCTCGTGTCCAAGGCTATCTCTGGCGCGAATGCAGAACCAGTAACGCTGCCCGGTTGTCAGGCCGGTCACGGTCGCTTCGTTGGCGTAGATCCCGGAGCCTACGGCCGTGTAATTCGAGGAAGCTCGTGGCGGCAGCGTCATCGTGACTGCAGACCGGAGGTTCGGGTCATTCGTGAAGTCGAACGGCGCCGGCTGATAGTAGAGCGTATAGCTCACTGGATGGGCATCGAGCGCAACGTCCCAGCGAACGCTCGCATACGTCGGTCCCGTGATCACGCGCTGGATCCCGACGCGGGGCGTCGGAGCGAGTGGGACGGTGGGGAATGTCCGGTCCATGTCATTGTAGGTGCTCGACCACACTGGCGCGGTCGTGTCAACGGCTGCATGGTCGCGGACGAACGTGTTGGCGATCGCAATCGCGTCATTCGTGATGTAATGCAGGAACCCCATCTTGTTCTGGGTCTCATCGATGTCTGTTAGCAGACTCGCGCGCCCGATGTCAGACTTTCCGAGCAGTGTTGCATGGTCCATTGCGCCGCTCGGGCCTTCCGCGTAGCCCAGCGAGACCACGCGAAACCCGTCCGGCCTCCCGGCTTCTGCCATCAGCTTCGGAGCGATGTTGTATTTGTTGTCTCCGAAGAACCACGGGTTGAATTGCTCGCTCTTGTTCGAGTTGAGCCGGAAGCTTTCGAACATGACGAAATCGACGTAGGCGCGAGGGTTGACGTTGAAGTGCGGATGGCGCGGGTCATAGAGGAACAGGCCACGGTTCTGCAGAACGAACGCCTCTGGATAGTGCTCCTTGATCCGCTTCATGAACGCTTTGTAGCCAGGTGCTGTCCATTCAAACTCGGACTGGTTCGGGCTACTGGCATCCGTGAATTGGTTCGGCGCGCAGGTGTCGACCGTGTCGCAGAACACGCCATCGCAGCCATAACCGCGGCCGTAGTCTCGAGTCAGCAGCTCGCGCAGGCCCGGACGTCCATCGACTCCGTCGAAGCGCATTGCGTCGAGGACATCGAACCACTTCGGATCCCCGGCATTGACGAAGCATCCGCCGAAGAACGCATTGCGATCCGGCTTTCCGTCGCCTTGGTTCGTCGCAGACCTGTCGATCGAGTTGTCGTCGAGATACCAGGACGCATAACCCGTGCCGCCATTCGAGGCGATGCCGAGCGGGTCGATTCCCACGAGCGACGTGCCGTCGGCGTCTGGTCCGCGTGGGTCGACGCGCGGGCCGGTGCCGTCGCCGACGAAACGAGGGTCGGCGAGCATCTGGGCGTCGCTGACGCCAACGGTTCGCGAGTCTTCACCGATCGAGATGTAGGCGATGACGATCACGTCGTCTGCGGGATCGGCCGGGTCCACTCCGTCCTGAATCTCGCGAATCAGCTGGGGCTGCAGCTTGCCCGCGATCGGATGCAGGATCACCAGGTCGTGAGTTTCGGCGATGCGCCGCGTTGCATCGTCGAATGGTCCGTAGTGAATCATGTAGGTCGCGATATTTTGCGCCGCGAGCCGACGGTTGTCTGGAGTCGGCGCGCTCACCGCGGCCGCGGTACCCCGCGCGGCCCCGCGGACCGGTGTGATTCGGATGCGCAGATCGATTGGCGTGCGGAAGCCTGCGTCGGCGAGCGAGTCCCACTGGACTGTGTGGGGCGTCGCCACACTCGTAGCAGCGAGAGCCTTTCCGCCGGTGATCCGCCCGACGCGCCAGGTCGTGCCGCCGTCGCGCGAGACCTCGAACCGCAGGTCCACGGGGTCGCCATCGTCACCATAGAGCGTGAGCCCCACAGGGACGGTACCGCGAATGACCGCCGGCACCGTGATCCCCTCGACGTGGGCGTCGATCGGAACCGGCGGCGAGGATCCCCCCGAGGTACAGGCCGTTGCGAGCGCGAGTGCCAAGCAGGCAAGTTTGACGATCAAGAGTCAGTCCCCAGCACAAGTCGTGGGACTATCGTCGCGCGGAAAGAAGGTGTCGTAGTCATTTTTTCTATTAGGCAGAATGCCTGGGGCATTGTTCCTTGCCGTGGGATGTTCCTTACCGCGCGACCACGATCAGTGTGGCCGCGACGAACAACGCAATCCACACGCACAGTGCTCGACGGGTTGCGTGCTTGGCCCGTGTCGCGTCCCACCAGTTGGCGGGGCGGACGCCCTGAACAACGAAGGTCGCGATCCCAGAGAGGTTCACGCAGATCAGGTTGACCGCGACCAGGAGGAGTGCTCCGAGTGCGTCCGAAAGGTGGCCGGTAGCAAAGAGCATCGCCATCGCGACGAATGGGGGCAGTAGCGCCACCGCGACCATGACGCCGACCAATGCGGTCGATACGCCAGTCGTGTATGCGAGAGCTCCGGCCGAGCCTGCTGCCAGCGCCAGCAGGATATCCCCCGGCGTGATCTGTGTGCGACTGGCGAGTGCCGGAATGCTTGGGTCGAGCCCGACGAACCAGCGGACGAACAGGCCGACGACCAAGGCTGATGCCAATGCCGTGGCGAAGCCGACTGCATTGGCGCGCAGGGCGCGCCGCGCGAGCGTCCCGTCGCCCAGCGTGGTCGCCAGGACAAGTGCCATGTTTGGGCCCATCAGCGGAGCGATCACCATGGCGCCGACGAGAATCTCGGGGCTGTCGCGCAGGAGCCCGATTGCTGCGACGATGGTGGACAGGACGACTGTCGTCACAAAGATTGGCCCGGCGTCGGCGGCCTGGCGTAGGTCGTTGTCGAGTTCTTGGCGGCTGATGCGCGTGCTGCCGATCGTCTTTTCCTCGGGCTCAGCCGGGGGTGGGGCCTCGGCCGTCTCCACCGCCGGCAGGAAGGCCTGGGCCTGGAGCACCACGACCCGGACGTCGTCGTGGACGGATGTGTAGGCCTGCAACGGATCCAGGAGCTGCTCCACGTCCTTCGCCGACAACACGACCTTGTATTGCACGGCGTCGTCGGTGCGCTGGCACCATGTGGCCAGGCTCTTGGTGTCAGCAAGAATCTGGTCGATGTGGTCGGCCTTCGCGCTCGGTGCCATGATCTCAACGAGTCGATTCACCATTCTCGGATGATCCCCAGTCGGGGGCTCACTGCCAAGGGAGCGTTGGGGCAGAACCATGGAACACTCGGACCGGATGAGCGAGCCGTCGAGAGTCGAGCAACCCGCGGAGCCAAAGGTCTCATGGCTGCTGAATCTGCGCTGGGTTGCGGTCGTCGGGCAGCTGGTGACGATCTTGTTTGTGCGGTTCGTGTTGGGCGTCGAGGTTCCGCTCGGCCTTCTGCTGGGTATTGTCGCGGTGGCTGCGCTGGTCAATGTCGGCGTCGTGCTTTGGTTGCGAATCGCTGCGAGTGCTGCCGCCGAACCCGTCGTGGGCTCGATCATGGTGCTCGACATGGCCCTGTTGACGGGTTTGCTCTATGTCAGCGGCGGTGCGGCGAACCCCTTTTGTCTGTTCTATCTGGTCAACGTAGTGCTCGCCGCTCAGGTGCTCGGCGCGCGTTGGGGTTGGGTTCTGGGTATCCTGGCCTGCGGCTGCTGGGGTTTTCTCCTCGCCTTCCACGTTTCGTTGCCAGCGATCGAACCGCTCGTTGCGACGACTCTTGGGGCGGCACGAGCCGCGGGTAAGCTGCGCATGAGCGGGATGCTCGTCGCCTTCGTCACGGCGACCGTCATCGTTCTCTACTTCTTCGCGCGTCTCACCAACGAGATCGGCCAACTCGAGGCCGCACTTCTGTCTTCGCGCAAGCGGCGCGAGCGCGGCGAGCGCCTCGAAGCCATGGCGACCTTGGCGGCGGGGGCGGCCCATGAGCTGTCCTCGCCACTGTCGACCATCGCCGTTGCTGCGAAAGAACTGGAACGAGGACTCGCACAATCGAGTGATCTCAAACTTGCGATCGAGGACACCCGTCTGATCCGCAGTGAGGTGGATCGTTGTCGGCGCATTCTGGACCAGATGTCCGCGGACGCCGGAGAGCGGGCTGGCGAGCCGTTGGCGCCGCTCGCCGTCGAAACCCTGGTGACGGCGGTTCTGGAGGGGCTCGATGTGCAGCGGATTCGGACTCGGGTGGAACCAGGTGTGGCGCAGATCGAACTGACCGCGCCAAGGCATGCCCTGGCCCAGGCGTTGCGCGGGCTGGTGAAGAACGCTCTCGACGCCTCCGACGAGGATCAGGCCGTGATTGTCCATGTCTCGCAAGTCGGGCCGGTCGTGCTCCTCACGATCCAGGACGAGGGGAGTGGCATGGACGCCGAGACGCTCGATCGCGCCGGCCATCCGTTCTTCACGACAAAGGAGCCTGGAAGCGGCATGGGGCTAGGCCTATTTCTTGCTCGTGCCGTCGTCGAGCAGGTGGGCGGTGGCATGGAACTCCGATCCGTCCAGGGGCAGGGCACGACAGTTTGCGTGCGTTTACCCCTCGCGCCCTATGATGAGAAAGCGAATGCATGATGTCTGAACTAGCACGAGTGGCGGCTCCCAAAATGACCAAGAGTGATCGAGAAAGCTTCCTGATCGTCGATGATGACGACGTGTTTCGCACCCGCCTTGCCCGCGCGCTGGAGCATCGCGGTTTCGAGGTGCGGACCGCAGCAGACGTCGACGCGGCGATTGCGCTCGCGACGGAGGAGTCGCCGGAGAAGGTGATCGTTGACCTCAAGATGCCCAAGCGCTCGGGGCTGGAGTTTGTCGGCGCGCTCAAGAAGATCGACGCCACGACGAAGGTGATCGTTCTGACTGGCTTTGGCTCGATCGCGACTGCGGTCGATGCGATGCGCCTCGGGGCAACCAGTTACCTTGCAAAGCCTGCGGATGTGGATGATATTCTCAATGCGTTTGCCCGCGATGACGCGCCGCCACTCTCACCTGAGAAGCCACGCTATTCGAAGCCGTCGCTGGCGCGCCTCGAGTGGGAGCACATCAATCAAGTGCTCTCCGATTGCGGTGGCAATATTTCGGAGACAGCCCGTCAGTTAGGGCTGCATCGGCGGTCGTTGCAACGCAAGCTTCGGAAATACGCGCCGAAGTAGCACGGCGCGAAGTCGAGTTGCGATAGGCAGAGGAAGTCTCGCTATGATTATGTTCAGTCCAATGTATCTCCTCGTGATCGGGGCCGGCATGCTCCTGAGCATGTGGGCGTCGTCGCGCGTCAAGAGTGCGTTCGCCAAGTACAGCCGTATTCGCACACGCTCAGGTATGACCGGTGCGCAGGTCGCGCAGCGGATCTTGCAAGACAACGGCATCTACGATGTCAAGATCGAGCGGGTTCCCGGTCAGCTCAGCGACCACTATGATCCACGGAGCAAGACGCTGCGGCTTAGTGAGCCGGTATTTGGGAGCGACTCGATGGCCGCATTTGGAGTGGCGGCGCACGAGGTGGGGCACGCCATTCAGCATGCGCAAGGGTATGCGCCGCTCAAGTTTCGTTCGGCTTGGGTGCCGGTCGCGTCCATCGGCAGTCGATTCTCGATGATCATCATTATGGCCGCATTCATGTTGGGCGCGGCGCGTTCGGCTGCGGGCTCTTTCGGGATGCTGCTGGCATGGATTGGCCTGGGGCTCTTTGCTGCCACGACGGTGTTCACGCTCGTGACGCTTCCGGTCGAGTTCGACGCGAGTCGCCGTGCCCTCATCTCCCTCGAGAACGGTGGCTATACGACCCAGGAAGAGGTCGCCGGCGCGCGCAAGGTCCTCAACGCCGCGGCGATGACCTACGTTGCAGCCGCGGCCACGTCTCTGATGCAGCTGCTTTACTGGGCCTCGCTCTTGCTGGGCGGTCGCAGTAGCGACTGACCCGCGGTCCATGTTGCGTCACCAGGAGCCGGTGCCGCTGCGCGTAGATTCGGCCGCGCCGCATCTCGGCAGATCATGGATGTTTTGGCTCGCAATGTTTGGATTTTCCATCCGGCAGAGTCCGCATCCGGGCACTGCCGATCAGTTCGCTCCGGCGGGGACCGCGTTTCTAGTGGAATGAATCAGAAATCCTCGACCTGATCCGCGGCCCTCGGACGCTCCTGGCGGCGCCGTGCTCCCTCAGCGGGCATCCAGCCCTCAATCGTCTGAATCACACCACTAGCTCGTGCCCGCACTCTTCGTCAGATACTCGATGAGGTCGAGCTTCGTCAGAATGCCGACCACACGGCGTTCGTCGTCGAGGACGATGGCGACTTCGCCGCGATCGAACACGCGCGGGAGTTCGTCTGCGCTCGTGTGGATTGCGACGGTCGAGACGCGGCGTTCCATGACCTCGGCTATGGCCGAGTCCGCGCTGGCGCGGCCTTCGACCACGACATGCAGCACGTCGGCCTCGGTCAGGATGCCGGCGAGCACGCCGCTGTCGATCACCGGCAGCTGCGAGATTCCTGTTTCGCGGAAGATCTGGATGGCTGCGCCAAGCGGCTGAGCCAACTCGATCGTGATGACCTCGCGCGGCGGAAGCGTGCGTAGGACGTCCCCAATGGTGCCGAGTTCGAGCGCAGACTCTTCGAAGCCGTTCTCGCGCATCCAGCGATCGTCGACGAACTTCGTCATGTAGTTGCGCACCGAGTCCGGGAGGATTGTCACGACGCGCTGACCTTGCTTCATTTCAGCTGCGACCTTGAGTGCTGCCCAAGCAGCCGAGCCAGACGAACCACCCACGAGCAAGCCTTCCTTGCGAATGAGCTGGCGTGCCACGAGGAACGAGTCCCGGTCGTTCGACTTGATCCACTGGTCGACGAGGCCGCGGTCCAGGACATCGGGGATGAAGTCGTAGCCGATCCCCTCGACCTTGTAGCTCGAGATCGGTCCGTCGCCGGCGAGGATCGAACCCTCGGGGTCGACCCCGATGATCTTGCAGTTGGGGAGGGCCTTCTTGATCGCGCGGGCGACCCCGGTGATCGTTCCTCCGGTGCCCGCGGTCATGACCACGGCATCGACGCGTCCACCCGTCTGCTCGAGAATCTCCTGCCCGGTGCCATCCTCGTGCGCGTCTGGATTGCTTGGGTTGGCATACTGGTCGAGAATGTGCGCGTTGGGGAGCACGTCGCGCAGTCGCTTGGCCACACCGATGTGACTCTCCGGCGAATCCCACGCCGCCTCGGTCGGCGTGCGAATGATCTCCGCTCCGAGCGCTTCGAGGACGACCTGTTTTTCGCGGCTCATCTTCTCGGGCATGGTAATGACGACGCGATAGCCCCGCACGGCCGCTGCGAGCGCCAGGCCGATGCCGGTGTTGCCCGACGTTGGCTCGATCAGCGTATCGCCCGGCTTGATCCGTCCTTCCTTCTCCGCGTCGAGCAGCATGCGGACGCCGATGCGGTCCTTCACCGATCCGCCGGGATTCATGAACTCGCACTTACCGAGCAGTTCGCAGGGCAAGTCTCGTCCGAGGCGTGAGAGGCGGACGAGTGGAGTGTGGCCAACGGTGGTCAAGACCGAGTCGTGGATCTGCGTCATCGAGCTGGATCGCGTTCAGGGGGATGCTGGAAACTCGCATTCTCGGCGCCGCGCCCGCGGACCGCGCGCGAAAAAATGTAGAACCTCGAGCGGGAGTGGCTGGCTCGTTGCCACCGGCGTGTGATGGAAGCGGGCGCTACCGTCGAATCCAGACCGCCGATCGTGGACCGGCGAACGCCACTCGGAAGCGCGAGCGAGCCTCGCGGTGTTGCCAGCCCCTGGGGGCGACGATGATGTCGGGATCGAGGCCCGGGGGCCATGCACCCAGTCGCCCCTTGGGGTCGAGCAGGAAGAGCGTGCTCAGTTCGATGGCTCGACGACGTCCATAGAGTTCGACCCGACCGTCGATCGCAACGCGGATTCGCGCGCCGAGGCGGGCCATGAGATAGCCGCTCCACGGCGGCGGGCAGAGCACGCGCCCACCGATCGCCGCCGAGGCGAGCCAATCGACGGCGGCCTTGGGGAATCGTTCGGTAGCCCAGGGGCGTCCGGGGCCGCCGGGCTGTGTCGCGAGTTCCGCCCAGCGTGTTCCCTGCGTGATGAGGAATAGAGGGACGAGCGCGATCAGGCTCCTCCGTGCCGGCCAGCGTCGGAACGGAAGAGACCTGCCAATCGTCGCGAGCGCCAGCGGTGCCAGGAACAGAAAGCGCTGCGAAGTGAGCGCCAGGATCGGCGGCCAAAGCAGCACCGCGGCGTCGTACGGCGCGGCCTTTCGGCTGGCGAGCTGGCGCACGAGAGCGAACACGCTGGTGCCCGCGATCACGGACACGATCGCAGCCTTGAGCGCGAATTCCGGGCCGAGTTCGAACGCCGAGGCCCATTCGGGAATCAGCCCGGCGACGTCACTGATGTGCACGACCGAGCCGAGCAAGAGCCAGCCGCGAGGATTGAGCAGCGAGAGCGCGAGACACGCTGCGAACGCAACCGCGGGCGCCCGAGCCGAGCGGCGGGTGATGAGCGCGAACGCCGTCAGCATCGCGAGATGCACCGGCACGAGAATCCAACCGCCGTGGCAGTTGAGCCAAACGACGAAGACCGTCACGGATGCGATGTTTCGCCGGCGTGACCACGGGAGCCTCGGTGCGGCGAACAACAAGGCTGTGCCGAGCATGGTGATGAGGTGTGGTCGCAGTCGGAAGCGCGATTCGAACAGGTAGAGGAGCAGAAGGCACGCGCTCAGCGTCGCCGCGCGGCCAAGGCCGCGGCGGCGAAATCCGAGCCCGAACACCGCGCAGGCGAGTCCACAGCACGCGGCTGCGGCGAGTTTGAGGCCTTCGATCCCAGCGACGCGGTCGATCAGAGCGAAGCCTACCTGCGCCAACCATTCGTGCACGATCCACGGCTCGCCCGCAGCCGTGAAGCTCCAGGGGTCGGTGATCGGAATGCGGCCGTGCTCGAGGATCCAGCGTCCCGAGGCCAGGTGCATACCGAAGTCCATGGACCAGACTGGGCGATACATCGCGAGCGCGCCGAGTGCTGCGAGTCCGCACAGGAGCCACGTATCGTTCGATCGGCGAGTCGGCTCCTTCACGGACGCAAGGATAGCACTTCGGCCGGGCCTGCCCTTGCCCCTGCCCGGGTCCTTGCCCGAACATGGCTGGCCGATGTCTCGGCCCGATCGGAGTCTGTCCCTGCGCGCGCGCCTCTTGCTCGGCGTCGGTTTCGCTGTCGTTGTGCCATTCGTGTTGTTTGCATGGGTCGGCAGCGCCGGGCTGCGTCGCAAACAAACCGAGAGCTTGGGGAAGCACCTTCTCGACAGCATGGCGTGGAGTCTCGCGCAGGGCGCCACCGACTGGCTCGCCAACGCTCGCAGCAAGGCCGTGACGTTTTGTGCGACGTCCGAAGTGCTGCGTATGTTCGAGCGCGGGGCGGACGGCGTCGTCGATGAGGCGTTCGCGAGCTTCGCTTCCCGAGTTTCGGAACTCTACGGAGACCTCGGTGATCTGGTTCTCGTTTCCGCCGACCGTCGCGTGTTATTCCTGCTCCGCGATGGTCGTCCGCAGGTCGGCGCTCGCGGGCAACGCCTGGTCGATGCGCGGTGGCAGCGCCTACTCGCGGCATCGGTCGACGGGCCGCTTCGCGTGTTGCCGCCGACGTCCGATCCGCTCGCCGAACAGGGAGTCGTCGAGACCTCCTTCGACCCGGAACAATACGTGCTTCCGCTGGTCGTGCCGATGCGCGACGACACGCAGGTGGCGCTCGGCAAGTGCTTCTTCCTTCTTCCGCTGGCTGACTTGCAGGACCGCATCGACCACACAGCGGAACGACTTGTCGAGGATGCCGACGTCCGGAGCGCCGAAGTTTGGGTGGTGGACCGCGCCTCCGGGCGCAACCTGCTGCATACCGATCGTAAGCAGATTGCCGGACCCGCGGAGCTGCCCAACGTCGAAGGTTTCACGATCGAGCCCGCTGCCAACAAGGTTCGCGCTGCGCGGAGAATCGAGAACGTGCTGGGGCTCGAATGGAGCGCTGGCGTGCGGGCCGACGCGGGCGAGGTCTTTCGCAGCGTGGACTCTCTGAGCCATTACTTTCTCGGGCTCGTGGCGCTCGTGCTCTTGACGAGTCTTGGCATCGCGGCGTGGATCTCGGTTGCGGCGACGCGTTCGCTGGGGCAGCTCGAGCACGTTACCGAAGCGTTCGGCGCAGGCAACCTGGCTACCCGAGCGGAGGTCCGTGGGCCGCGCGAGGTCCGCAAGCTCGCCGGCGCTCTCAATGAAATGGCCACCCAGCTCGAAGTCGATCGGGAGCGTCGCAAGGTTGCCGAGCGCGATCGCGCCTGGACCAAGATCGCGCGCCAAGTCGCGCACGAGATCAAGAATCCACTGCAGCCGGTGCGTCTCCATGGCGAACTGATCCAGCGCATGATGGCTCGCGAGCCATTCGGTCCGGTCGAGCGTCAGCGCGCTGGGGCGTCGGTCGAGGTCATCCTGCGCCAAGTCGATGCGTTGCAGCGCATCGTCGCCGACTTCTCGGCCTATGCGCTCGCCTCGCAACCCATTCAGGAGCGCACGCAGTTCCGCGCGAGTGCCGTGTTGGCCGAACTCGTCGCGCTCTACTCAGCCGGCGGCGCCGACGGCGTGCTGGTCGACTTCCGCGACGAAAGCGGGACGGCGACGCTGGACGGCAGTGCCCTCCGCCTCCAGCAGGTCCTCGTCAACCTCATCAAGAATGCGATCGAAGCCACGGCCGAATCGCAGGTCGAGGTCGTCGCCACAACCTCGGACCAAGAGTGGGTCTGCGAGGTCCGCGATCGCGGCCACGGCCTTTCCGAGGACGATGCCGCGCGAGCCTTCGAGCCATCGTTCTCCACCAAGCCCGGTGGTACCGGCCTCGGCCTGGCAATCTGCCGTCGCAACATCGACGCCATGGGCGGCCACCTGACCCTCGAGCCCCGCCCAGGCGGCGGCGCGACAGCCCGAGTCCGCCTGCCCCTAAGCCGGAAATAAGGTGTCGCAGTCATTTTTTCTGCGCAGAAATACGGTGTCGCAGTCATTTTTTCTATCAAAACTCCTGGCGACGGAAGCAGGCTACGGCGGCAGCCGCGATGTTTGCGAATCGTGTCGCGTAGGCCGGAACGGTTGTGCACAGAGAAAGGTGGCGGTCGTGGGCCGTCTTGACCGTCGTCACGCCGCGCCGCATGCGGTGCCCGATTTCTTGAAGCTTCATACCACAGAGATTTCGCAATAACCCGACTTCGGCGAGTCTCCACGGGTCGATCTTGTTGTGTCCCACTGGCCAATCTGGCCGAGCGGTATGGGCTTCCGCCAGCGCGGTCGCCACCGAAGCGGGACCGACGATGGGGAAGCCTGCGCCGTTCGCGGATCGGGTCTTCGGTTCCATCCGGCGTTCGACGACGAAGCGGCCATCCGCACTGAGGTTGCGTCCGGAATACGTGATCCGGTACGCGTCTGCCCAAGCCATGCCTGCCGCGACGAAGCGCGCCAGTCCGGCGTCGATCCAGTCCGTCGCTAACCAAGGCGGGACCTGCCCGCTGAGAAATCTCGATGCGCTGCCCCATCGATAGTCCTCCGGCGTCTCGGCGAGCCCCGCGACGACCGGATTCTGGTCGATGTAGCGGATCAGGATCGACCGATAGGCATCGTCCTTGACGGGTTTCGAGCCGAATCGACCGCGGAATAGCGCGCCGTCGCGTCCCATCACGACATTGAACCAGCGCACGAACTGGCTCTCGATGCGCTGCAGAGCGACCGAGAGTTGTCCATTCGGACTGCGCACGAGCAGATGAAAGTGCGTTGTCATCAGGACGAACGCGTGCACCTGGATCTCCCCGCGGCGCACCGCACACGCGACGCGGCTCAGAAAAAAACGCGCGACAAAGCGGGACTCGAACACCGCTCGATGCGCCAAACCCCGGTTGAACACGTGGTGCCACATTCCGGGTTCATCTTCTCTGCTCTTTCTTCCCATGAAGTCACCTCCACGAGCTAGGGGACATTCGCTCGCGGATTTCGCGCGTTTTGATAGAAGAAATGACTCTGACACGATTCTTCTGCTGTCCCCAACGGCGGGTTGGCGGCAATCATGGTCCTGTCCCAGACTCCTTCGTACGGCCGAACCTCTTGTGAGCACTCGCAGACCCTTTCTCATTGCCCTTGTTGTTGCCGCTCTTGCCTTGTGTGCCTGGCTCCTGGTGCGCGACTTTGCGGCGGGCCAGCGGGCGGATGACAGCGTGCTCGTGCACTCCTCCGAATCCTTGGCGGAGCTGCGTGGCGATGGCGCCGCGCGTGATGCTGTGGCTACCCGAGTTGCGGATACGAGCGCGTCGGCTGCGGCGGCAGCCGTGGCGCGTGCCGGGCTGATTCGTGGGCGGGTCGTGCGTCCCGGAGGCGCGGGCGTCGGCGGCGTGGACGTGTTCGCCCTCGATCGCTATCCGGCCTTCGCGCAGTTCGAGGTCCGCATCCGCGACTTCATCGAGCACGGGTTCTGGAAGCAGCGCGTGACGCCCGTGGCCGAAGTGTTGGCCAGGACGACGACCGCCGGCGATGGTTCCTTCGAGCTGCGCGGCTTGCCCGATGGGCGGGTATTCCTCGATGCTCGGTCGTCGAGCTGGTACACGCGTTCGCAGCCGGGCGTGCGGTTGGCGCGAGGCGAACAGAAGAGCAGCATCGAGATCCTCTTGACGCCCGCCGGGCGCGTCCGCGGACGGGTCCTTGACGCCGCCGATACACCGGTCGTCGGCGCGCGCGTCGTCCTACGCCCCTCGGCGAGCGCCTTTCTCGCCCAGATCACCGCGCGCTCGTTCCGTTGGATCGAGGGGCGCACGGATGACCAGGGGCGCTTCGACCTGGCCGGCGTGCCGCCTGGGGATGGCTACGCCGTCACCGGGCTGGCTCCAGGGATGGCGCTTGCGCAGGCGCGCGACGTTGCGGTGCGCGTCGGTCATACGGTCGAAGTCACGCTGCGTGGCAGCAAGGGCGCCGTGCTCACGGGAGTCGTGCGCACGCCTGACGGCAAGCCTGCGCCTGACGCGCTCGTCGGTTTTGCCTACATGGACCTTGCGCGCGTTCTGTTCTCGCGCGAGTTCGGCAACCCGGCGCACACCGATGCCTCGGGCCACTATCGACTCGAGCATGTCGGCGCGGGGCACATCGTCGTGAGCGCTCTCGCGTCGAGCTACGCGCTCGCGCCGCCAGCCGACATGCGTGTTGCGGATGGTGCCAGCTACCATGTGGACCTCGAGCTTTCGCTCGGCTCCCGGCTCGCCGGTGTCGTCGTCGATGACGCCGGGAAACCGATCGAGGGTGCGGCGATTTCGGCACGAACTCTGGAGCAGCCGCGCGGCTTCGATCTCAGCCTTGTCGCCAAGCTCGTGCGCTACGAGGCGACGAGCGATGCGGAGGGACGCTTTACGCTGAACGGCATCGTTAGCGATCGTATGTTCGTTGCTGCCGAACATCCAGGTCATGTCGAGGTCGGTAAGGTCTGGCACGCGGGCGAGACGCTACGGCTCACGATGCACCACGCTGCGTTCGTGGCAGGTCGCGTCGTCGATCAAGCCGGAGAACCCGTTCCTCGCTTTCGAGTTCGCGTGCGACCGGCATCCGAGCGTCGCATTCGCATCGGACCGCGCTGGGGGCGCATGGCACGCCGGCCCAATCCCTATCGTGATCGCAGCCCGTGGTTGGAGAAGGGCGAGTTCGAGGTGCAAGATTCCGCCGGCCAGTTCCGCGTTGGTCCGGTCGAGCCTGGCAAGCTGCGCGTCACGGTCGATGCGGTGGGCTTCGTTGCGAGTGACGCGCGCGAGCTCGAGGTTGCGCCGGGTCGGGCATCTGCGGAGACCGAGTTCAAGCTGACCCGCGGGGCGATCGTGCGCGGGCGGGTTCTTGCCGGCCGCGGCGGCCCGCCAGTCGGCGAAGCCCAGGTCACTTGGCGCGTGCCGCGTAGTCGCGAGCGGCGCGGCCGCGGTATCTTGCCGTTCCGCATTACGGCCGAACCCGAGGACCTCGACTTCATGGCGCTCGATTCGACGTTCGGCACGCGATCCGTTCTCACGGACGCGGACGGGAGGTTCGAGCTTGTTGGTGTCAGGCCCGGCAAGATCAATCTGACCGCACGGCACCCGGCGTATGCCAAGGTCTCCAAGCGCGGGATCGAAGTCGCCGCCACGCACGCGAGCGAAGGCCTTGTGTTGGAGCTGACCCCCGGCGGCGCGATCGAGGGGCAAGTCACCGGGCTCAATGGCAAGCCGATCGGTGGTGCCACGGTGGTCGCGGCATCGATTCCGAAGGGCGTGGTCAAGTCCGGCGTGACGGACAGCGCTGGGCACTACAAGATCACCGCGCTGACGCCCGGGTCCTACATCGTCGTCAAGACCAAGATGGATGCTGCGCTGGATCGTGTATTCGCCGATCTTGTTGGCAACGTGCGTCTCAAGTCCGCAACCGTCCGGGAAGGACGCACGTCGCGCGTGGATATCGCCGACCGGCGCAAGGGCGGTGTCGATCTCTATGGCCGCGTGACCAGCGCGGGCCAACCCGTTCCGCGTGCCGTCGTTGTCCTGTTCGGTTCCGATCGCGGCGGGCCGTTTGGCATTGGCGTGCGCACTGCGACTGCCGACGACGCCGGAAACTTCGAGCTTCCATCGGTTTCGCCCGGCAACTACCGCTGTCAGATCACGCGCTACACGAGTCGCCGGCCGGAGCGCTCGTCGCAGTCGCTCGTGGTCGAACGTTCGCTCGGGCGCGTGCGCGTCGACCTCGAGTTCCCGTCTGGGGAGATCCAAGGTGTTGTCGTGGATCCTTCTGGTAAGCGTATCGCCGGCGTTCGTTTGCGGGCAATGAATGAGGCGCGTGGCAGCTCCCCGGGAGGCCTGGTCGGACTGATCTCCGAACTCGGCGGGACCGCGCGTGCGCGTAGTGGCAACGATGGAACGTTCCATCTCCGACGGTTGCCCCCGGGGCGTTACAGAATCGTCGCCGAACCGCGCGGCGGTAAGCTCGACAGCTACGGCAGCGGCACGATCCCCGGCGTCCAACTCGCGCCCGGACAGAAGGTCGAGGGGCTGCAGCTGACTCTTCCGCTCGCGTCGGTGGTCGAGGGGCGCGTGCACGATGGACAAGGCCAGCCCGTGGCGGGTGCGATTGTCCGGGCCATCGTTGCGGACGCTACGGTGCGGCCTGTGGGCGATCAGGCATTGGGCAAGCTGGCGCGTCAGCTCCGACATACGACACGCAGCGGCGCGGACGGTCGGTTCCGGTTGCGCGGGCTGCTGCCCGGCCAGTGGCGGTTTCTTGCGGAGAAGAAGGACCTGTCGGCCGAACCCACCATCGTTCGCATTCAGATCGGGGCCAATCCCCAAGTCGAGCTTGCCATGGTCCGCGGTGCGCACCTGCGACTGCGCGTTCTCGGTCTCGACGGCAAGTCGCTCGCGGCCGGAAAGATCCGCGTGTTCGACTCCAGCGGTCGGCAGGTGGGCACGACGAAGAGCCTCTTTAGCGTCATGGCCCAACTCTTCGGGTCCAAGCAGCAGGACGGAGGCTCCGGCTGGCTCGACCTCGGGGTACTCAAGCCGGACACCTATACACTCGAGGTCACACGGACGCTGCCAGCCGGTAAGAGCGA
>CAYSWE010000042.1:0-15907 GCA_964434515.1 uncultured Phycisphaerales bacterium
GAACGCTCGGACTACCTCGAGCACGTGTGCCGTTCGGGTGGCGTCACGGATGCCGACCGCGAAGAGAACGTGTACGAGCTCCTGGTGCACGCCGCGGCGTTCGATCACGAGTTTCGCGAGCAGGCCGTGTTCGGCCAGGACCACGTGGATCATGCCGTGCGCGGCTACCTCCAGCAGGTGACGCTGGCGACCGACACCTATGCAGAGAAGAACGACGCCGCCGTGCAGATGATGACCGTGCATGCGGCCAAAGGGCTCGAGTTCGACCACGTGTTCCTCGTTGGGCTCGAGGATGGCGTCTTTCCCCACAGCCGGTGCCAGGACTCCGTAGCCGAGCTCGAGGAAGAACGCCGGCTGTTCTACGTCGCCGTGACGCGTGCACGCAAGACGCTCACGGTGATGCGCGCTGCGATGCGCGATAGCTATGATTCCGGGCCACGATCGACGCGGCCTTCGCGCTTTCTGGTCGAAGCCGAGCTCGCGCCGTCGCGGCGCGCTTCGCCACAGTTCGACGACGATGGCGAACGGATCTATCACTACGAACAGGTTCCCGCGGGGCTCGGCGAAGAGACTGCGACGCAGATCGCGGGCTTCGCAGCGGGCCAGCGCGTGCGTCATCCGACCTACGGCGAGGGCACGATCCGGCGTTGCACCGGCACGGGACGAAGTGCGAAGGCCGAAGTCTTGTTCCGCTCCGGGGTTCGTGTATTGCTACTCGAGTACGCGAAGCTTGAGAACATCGGGGAGCAGTGACACAGATGGGCGGGGTACGGGAACAGCTCGAGGAGCAGCTACGCGCGCTCTTCGCACGGGCATCGGCGGAGTTGACTCCCGAGGAGGCGCAAGACTTTCGCGCCGTTGCGCTCGAGTTGTGCGAGACGCTCGCGATGCCCCCGGCTGGAGAGGCATCCAGCGTGCCCGCGGAGCCAAGCGTGCCCTGCACCTACGGCATCATCGGCGATAGCGAACCCATGCAGCACACGTTCACGCTGCTCGAGCGCGTTACGCAGAGTGACTACCCGGTGCTCGTCACCGGCGAGAGCGGAACCGGCAAGGAGCTCGTCGCCCGAGCGCTGCACTTCCACGGCAAACGCAAGGGCAAGCCGTTTTTGTCCGAGAACTGCGCTGCGATTCCAGAGACGCTGCTCGAATCGATTCTTTTTGGTCACGCGAAGGGAGCGTTCACCGGCGCTCACAAGGACAACCCGGGGCACTTCGTCGCCGCTCACACCGGCACGCTGTTCCTCGATGAGATCGGCGACATGCCGCTGTCGATGCAGAGCAAGCTCTTGCGTGTGCTCCAAGACGGCGAGGTGCGCCCGGTCGGCAGCGACAAGACCCGCAAGGTCGACGTGCGCATCGTCGCCGCGACCAACAAGGACCTCAAGGTCTGTGTCGAGCAGAAGACGTTTCGCCAAGACCTGTTCTATCGACTCAACGTGCTCGAGATCCATCTTCCACCGCTGCGTGAGCGTGGCGACGACGTGCTGCACATCGCCGAGTTCTTTCTCTGGCGCGCGCACAAGGACCTCGGCCGGTCGCTCGAGCTCGGCGCGAGCGCCCGCCGTGTACTCCTGGAGCACGCCTGGCCAGGCAACGTGCGCCAGCTCGAGAACGAGATCCGTCGCGCGGCTGCGCTGAGCGGCGGTGGAGTCCTGGAGGCGAGCGACTTCACGCTCGAGTAGCGGGCGCGCTGACCTCTCGGCTTGCGCTCTCGTCCACGTCGAGACCAGGTCCGCGTGGGGCGCCCCCGTCGGATCAGAACGACAGGCCGAACGCGATCGAGAACACGTGACCCTCCTCGGAGAAGCCCAGGTCGTAGCGGAAGAGTGCCGTGCGCTCGAGGCTCATCCGTAGCCCCACGCCGTAGCTGTACTTCGGAGTGCCGCGCGTCAGGCTGGCCAAGCTGCCGCCGACTTGACCTGCCTCGACGAACAACGCGGCGCCAAAGCGTTCGATGCGGATCCAGTCGGTGAGTCGGACTCCGCGCGGGACGACCCAAAAGCGGTACTCGGCGCCCGCGTGCCAGACACTGCGATCGGTCCAGCGGCCGTTGATGTAGCCGCGCAGAGTCTGCGAGCCACCGAGGGATGGCAGCGCATAGAATGGTAGGTTGCCGGCCGCCAACGTTACGAACGCGGCGAGCGCCAGAGAATCGGTGGGCGGGTGTTCCTCATGGCCATCGCCGCCATGGTGGAACAGAGGCGGCATGGTAAACACCTTGCTGCCGCCAACCGAGAACAGCGCGCCGGTATCGCCGCCGGTCTGGAGTGCAGCCCAGTTCACGGTTGCTCCCAGATGCCAGCCTCGATACGGGTTGTGCTGGCTGTCGCGCGTGTCATAGCGTCCGTGTGCGTTGAGCCAGAGCAGGTCGTGATCGTTGCCGCGATCGAACTCCCGCGTGTATGCCGTGCGCGTGTCGAGAACATGCCGCACCCGGCCACTTGCGAGATGGTTGTGTTCGACGCTCGCACCGACACGGAAGACCCAGTCGTCGGCTGGGTTGGGTTCGGTGAACTGGTAGGTGTAGCGAGCAACGGAGGTCTCTCGCGTGTAGCTCGATTGGGCCGCCGCCGGTCGATTGGGCCCGCGACCGAAGTAGCGGCTGGTCAGCGACCTCACATAGCTTGCTGTCGCATGCATGTAGCTGCGCTCGTCCTGGATGACGCCGCCGCTCGGGATTTCGTGGTGCTGGGTCCACCGTCTCCAGTGGAGCGCATAGGTCTGCTGACCTCGACTCGAACGCGTGGCTACGAGGTTGGCGAACTCCTGGCGCCGCTGGTTTCGGAAGTCGACATCGGTAAACGCGACGCCGCCGCCGGTGCCGATATCGGCCTCGCGGAACAGCAGCGGACTGAAGAAGCTCGTGATGAGAAAGCGCTCGAAGATATCCCCTTGCGGCAGCCTGCCTTCGGGAAAATAGCGCCAGCGGTCTGGGTGCCCGAGGCCCGCCGGGATCTCGGCCTTGGGGATTCGGCCGTTGTGGTCGATTCCACGCAGCGCGTCGTTTCCCGGGTTCCCGTCCTGGGCGGCGAGGGAGCCGGCCAGCAGGGCGCAGCCCGCGAACCACGCGGCGCGGAAACACATTCCCCGTCGAGAACGGAGAATGTTGAGCTCGACTATGCGATAAGCTGCCAACTCTCTATGAAGACCCCTGCCTCTGTTCATCCCGCCCTGTGCCGAGTGCGCCAACGCGTTACGCTGGCCTTATTCCTTTCGGCTTTCGCCCAGGCGACGCTGGTCTGTTCTCTG
This sequence comes from uncultured Phycisphaerales bacterium, assembly GCA_964434515.1. Taxonomy (GTDB): domain Bacteria; phylum Planctomycetota; class UBA1135; order UBA1135; genus CAYSWE01. The sequence goes on from CAYSWE010000042.1 coordinate 3,253, forward strand.
GTCTTGGCCGTCACCATGCTCGCGGGCCGCGTGCTTGGCCCCCCGGCGCTGGTCGCCGCCCTTGCGCCGAACCGGTGGTGGCTCGTCGTTGGGGCCCTGCCCTTCGCCTGGGCGATCTGGCGTGTTGGGCACGACCGGACGTCGGACGGTTGCTTGCGGGCCTGGCTCGACCACGCACTCGAACTGCGCAGTCTCCTGCTTGCTGCCGGAGAAGTCGACGCCGGCGCTTGGCAGGGGCAGCTCGATCGCCGTCTGAACGAAGCCGGCGCAGTGCGCCCCAGTCTGGCGTGGCGCGCGCTGGCGCTCCGTGCGTTGCCCGGCCTGTTGTTCCTCGGCGTCGTGTTGCTCCTTCCTCCGCCGGCGAAGCCTCCACTCGCGCACGGAAGCCGCGCCAAAGAGCAGGCGCTCGCCGAGCTGCGTGAGCGCCTCGAGGATCGACAGGAGCAAGGCGTCCTCTCGGAACAGCACGCCGAGGAGCTCGGCGAGCGCTTGCACGAACTCGATGCCGCGCTCGCGCAGCACGGCGACGTGAGCTGGAATGACGTGGACGCTGCGATGGCCAAGCTCGATCAGCTATCGGACGCGCACACCGCGAGCCTCGAGCGGGCCGCGCGCGAGCTCGAACGGTTGGCCAGCGGTGCGAGTCAGTCCGCGGATCCGCAGGCGAGCCTGGCTCGCATGGCGGAGCAGCTCGCGCGCCAGGGCGCGCTCTCGACGCTGCCCCAGTCGGCACGCGACGCGCTGCAAGCCGCCGGACTTGGTTCACCCGCGGGCAAGCCCGACGCCTCGCCATCGCCGGCGATCGATGCCGGCAAGCTGCCGCGTTCGCCCGCGGCGTTGGCCAAGCTCGCGCAGGCTCTGGCCGAGGCCGCGCGCCAACAACTGAGCGAGCTCAGCAAGGCAGGGCTTGTGGATGCCAAGGAGCTCGCAGACCTGAACGAGCTCGTGGCGCAGGCGGGCCAGGCGCCGCCGCCGCTGGCACACGAGCACACGCCGGCTTGCGCCGGTGGCACCTGAAGCGGTGGCAACGGAACCGCGGTCGGCGGTGCCGGAGTAGCTCGCGCAGGCGGCACGCAAGGCCGCTACGACGGCAAGTCCGTCGCGAACCGCAGCGGACGATCGTCGCGCGGTGGTCTCAGCAGGGGCCCGGGTCACGCACCGTGGATCCCCGGCGCCAAGACCGGTGGCGACACCGCGGCACTGCGCGCACAGAAGCTGCCGCCAGGGCGCGCGATTCCGCGTGAGTGGCGAGTTGCCGGTGTCCTGCGCGGCGCGCCCAACGCCAGGCCGGAGCGAGCGCGTGGCGGTGGCAGCGCCGGGGATCGGGGCCTCGGCGCTGCCAGCAGAACGCGCCGGCTGGCTCCGCGGCATCGAGACGTCGTGCGCCGATTCTTCACGCGCAGCCACGCAACCAAGCACAAATGAAGCACGAATCCCTCATGTCGCCCGAGGCGGTCGCGGCCGGACGTCGTCCTCTGACCGAGCTGCGCGACGGTTTGGCGCGCGTTCTGTTCGGACAGGACGAGCTCTTGGATCTCACGGTCGTTGCGCTCGCCGCGCGTGGCCACTTGTTGCTCGAAGGCTTGCCGGGTCTCGGCAAGACCGAACTTGTCAAGTCGTTGGCGACGCTGCTCGAACTCGACTTCGCTCGCGTGCAGTTTACCCCCGACCTGCTGCCGAGTGATATCACCGGTGGGCCGGTGTTGCAGGAACAGAACGGTCACCGCGAGTTCGTGTTCGAGCACGGTCCGCTGTTCGCCAATGTCGTGCTCGCCGATGAGATCAACCGCGCGTCTCCGAAGACCCAGTCGGCCTTGCTCGAGGCCATGCAGGAGCGCCAGGTCACCGTGCTCGGCAAGACCCACGAGCTGCCGCGGCCGTTCTTTGTGCTGGCGACGCAAAACCCGATCGAACTCGAGGGTACCTATCCCTTGCCCGAGGCACAGCTCGACCGCTTCTTGTTCAAAGTCAACGTGCCTTCGGTCGGTGCCGAGGTTTTGACACGCATCCTGATGGAGCGCCGTGGCCGCACTCGACCCACGCTCGAGCCGGTCCTCAATGCGGGCGAGCTCGAAGCGCTGTTCGCGGCGGTCGACCGCGTGTTCTTGCCGCAAGCCATGGCCGATTGGATCGCACGCTTGACCGAAGCCACCGATCCGACGTCGCCGGCTTGCCCCGAATCCGTCCGGCCCTCGTTGCGCTACGGCGCCTCGCCGCGCGCAGCGATTGCCATGGCCGAGTCGGCGCGCGCTGCGGCGCTCCTCGCCGGCCGGCCGAACGTCGATTTCGCCGACGTCGAGCGCGTGGCGACGGCCGCTCTTGGCCACCGCATCGTGCTCGAGCACACGGCGCGGCTCGAGGGACGGACCCCCGCCGACGTCGTTGCCAGCTTGCTGTCGGAGGTCCGAGCGGTGGGGAGTGCGCTCCCGGGTGGGCTCAGGTGAGGCTTCGCTGGGCACTAGCCTTGTGGCTCGTTGCGACGACCGGTCTCGCGCAAGACGAGGTCCGAGTCCGGCTTGAGAATACGCCCGGGCGCGACAAGCTCGTGGCGGTAGTCACGAGCGTCGCACCGGGGCCGAGCCATGTCGGCTTTGGTTGGGTGGATGTTCGCCTGACCAACCCTGGTGCTATGCCGCACAGGGTGGAGCTCGAGCTTGCGCGCGTGGCCCTCTACCAGGCCGATGTCGGGATGCACAAGACACTGACGCTCGGGCCCCGGGCCGAGGAGCGGGTCACGCTGCCGCTGGCTTCGTCCGGCTACGGATTCCGCCTCAACATCATCGTGGATGGAGTCGACCTCGCCGAACGGGATCGGCCGTTCGCCGGTAGTCGCAATCGGGCTCCCGTGGCGCTGTTGCTCATCACCGACGATTCGCGCTTGGCCGGCGATGTCCGCGCCGCCGTGCGGAAGGCGATCGTCGGGTCGCGCTACCTCCGCGTCGCGATCCGTTCCGTTCGCCCTGGCAGGCTGCCGAGTCACGTTGACCGGATGACGGGGTTCCCGGTTGTGTTCGTCGATGCGCGGGCGCGCGGGTTGACGAGCGAGCGGCAGGAATGCCTGAGCCAGGCCCTGCGTGCCGGCGCTGGTGTGGTTCTGGTCGGCGCGGGCACGCTGCCGCCAGGATCGCTCGCTCGACTCCTTGCGCGGGCGGACGCGCGATCCGGTGTGTTCGGGTTTGGCCATTGGTTGGCGACCGACTCCATGGCCGAGTTCAACAGCGAGCGTTTTCGAAGCTGGTACCGAAGTTTGCCCGGGCTAGCCTCGAAGTCGGCCAAACCCTTCACCGACGCAAGGTTCGTGACCTATCGAATCCCTGGGCTCGGCGAGGTGCCGATGACCGCGTTTCTGGTGTTGATCCTCGGCTTCGCGCTTCTGGTTGGTCCCGTCAACTTCTACGTAGTCTCGCGCAAGCTCAAGCGCCCGTTGCTGCTGTTTCTCACGGTGCCAGTGATCGGCGGAGTTTTCACGGCGATGATCCTCGGTTACGGGTTGGCCTCCGAGGGATTCGGGATCCGGGGAGTCGCGGAATCCCTGACACTGCTCGATCAGCGCGAGCATATGGCTGTGACGCGGTGTGCACGTACGCTCTACGCCGGGATCGAGCCCGATCGGCTGCGGCCCGGTCCAGGGACGTTTGTCGAGTCGCCGCTCGTTGCCCGGGACGGTCGCAGACATGCACAGCGGTACCACGTCGATCTCGACGACGGCCGGTCGATTGCGGGCAGCGCCCTACCCTCGCGAACGCTCACGCCGATGTTCACCGAGACGATTGCTCCTGCGCGTGTGCGCCTCCGCTTTCGCCGGCGCGACGACGGCAAGCTCGATCTGCTTGCCGGAGCGGATTTCGCGCCGCTGCCAAGCGAAGGCTCCATCGTGTTCCGCGACTTCTCTGGACAGTGGTTTTGGAACGACGGGGCCGAGCGGATGCGACCGGTCTCGGAGCGCGAGGGGAAGCTGCGATTCAAGGAACTCGCCGCGCAACTCCAGGTTCCAAGGGTGTTGGGCGGCTACCGTGGCGCCCAACCGTCGGCCTGGGTTGCGGCTCGACTCGAGCAACGACCGCTCACGCCCGGTTCGTACTTGGCGCTTGTTGGCGAGACGCCGCTATTCGACACACTTGGTCTGGACGTCGCTTGGGATCGGCGCCGTCACGTCGTGCGGGGCACCTTGGCCCGCGAGGATGTGTTCGACCGATGACGACGCCATTGCTCTCGGTGCACGGGCTCGTGCGCAACTACGGCAAGCTGCGTGCGGTCGACGACCTCTCCTTCGAGATTGGCGCTGGCGAGGTGCATGGCTTCATCGGGCCCAATGGGGCCGGTAAGACCACGGCGATGCGCATCCTGGCGACCCTCGATCTACCTGACGCAGGCGATGCCTTGGTCGAAGGCATGTCCGTCTTGATCGAGCCGCGCAAGGTTCGCAAACGAGTCGGCTTCATGTCGGACCAGTTTCAGCCGTATCCGAATCTTGACGTGATGCAGTTTCTCGACTTCTTCGCGAGGGCGCACGGTCTGCGAGGTCGGACGAGGATCCGCACCGTGCGCTCGGTGGCGAGCTTCTGCAAGCTTACGGAGTTTGCCGATCGGCCGGCGACCGGCCTCTCGAAGGGGATGGGCCAACGGTTGCATCTCGCCAAGACGTTGCTCCACGATCCGGCGCTGCTGATCCTCGATGAGCCGGCGTCGGGGTTGGATCCGCGTGCCCGCATCGAGTTTCGTGACCTGCTCATCGAGCTTGCGGCTGCCGGCAAGGGCATCCTGATCTCGTCGCACATCCTCTCCGAGCTCGGCGAGGTCTGCGACAACGCGCTGGTGATCGAGAAGGGCAGGCGGGTTCTTGCTGGCAAGATCGACGATATTGCGCGCGAGTCGTGTACGACGCACCCGGTCCAGGTGCGCGCCCTCGGCGGGGCCGACGCTGTCGTGCGCTTCCTGCTGACGCAACCTTCCGTGTCCGAGGTCACCGCCGAGTCGGATCGCATTCTGTTCGAGTTCGCCGGGGACGAAGCGGCCGCGGCCGCGCTGCTGGCGCGGATGGTGGAGGCCGGCCTCCGTGTGCACGAGTTCCGCGTGCTGGAGACCGATCTCGAGGAGATCTTCATGCGCTCGACGGCTGGGAGGCTGCAATGACGACCATGCCCGCAGACGACGCGCTGGCCGCGCCACGCGTGAGTCTCGGCGAACGACTGTCCGATCGTTGCAACCCAATCTTCGTACGTGAGATCCAGCAGGCGGTAGGCAGTCGGATGTTCGCGGTCACGGTCGGCGCCGGGCTCACGGCCGTCGTGCTGCTCGCGTTCTCTTCCGCCGCGGCGAGGGGGGGCGGTCTGCGGAACGGACGCGACTTCTTCATCATGGGCTTGATCCTCTTGACCCCGATTCTCTCGTTCGTCATCCCGCTGCAGGCCTTCATGTCCATGCGCCGCGAGGTCGCCGGCGGCACCGCCGAACAACTGCTGCTGACCGAACTGACGCCCGCAGGCATCGTCCGCGGCAAACTTGCGGCGGCGATGCTGCAGTTTTTCCTGCACCTGGGGATCTTTGCGCCGGTGTTGGCTCTCGCGTTTCTCCTACGTGGCATCGATGTCGCGACGATCGCACTCATGTTGGTGCTCGCCTGCCTCAGTTGTCTCGTGGCAACGACAGTGGCGATTGCGCTCGGCTCGCTCTCGCGCTTTCGCGTCGTCCAGAACTTCAACCTCGCGATCGCCGGGACGCTACTCGGCGGATACACCGTCGGGACGATGGCCGGGATGTGGGACCTGGTCCGCGGACTTCAGCGCGCGGTAGCCGGGCGCGAGTTTGCTTGGCTGGCGAGTGTTCTGATCGTCTGCGGGGCTTTGGCGGTCGTCTTGTTTGCCATGATCGCAGCGAGCACGCTGACCCATCCGTACGAGAACCGCTCGACCAAGTTTCGTGTCTTTCCGTTCCTTGCCTATGCGGCGACGGTCGCTCTCGTGCTCTCTTGCCCGTGGTTGGATCGTGACGGTTGGCTCGTGTTGCTCTCGCTCCCGATCTTCGCGGCTGTGCCGATTTGGTTGTTCGCGGTCACCGAGGTCGACGCGCTCTCGCCTCGCGTCCGCACGCTGGTGCCGAGGGGACGTTTGCGCGCCTTCTTGGCCGTTCCGTTCCTGCCGGGCGGCCCGCGCGGCATGGTCCATACGGTTTTGTTCTATGGGATTGCGACGGGCTCTTCCTTGTTGCTCATGCTGCTCTTCGCGTCGCACTGGCCTTCCGAACGCGACGTCTTCATGATGCTCATGGCCGGCGCCTATCTCCTGCTCTATGCGTTGATCGTCTTCGGCGTCCGGAGGTTCCTTCCGCAAACCGCGCGCGGAACCTGGCTAGCACGCCTCGGCGGCCCCGCGTTGATCGCGTTGCTGGTCTTGCTGCCGACGATGATCGATGTGTTCGCGCGCGACAGACTGGGCGGCTGGCATGTTGGGCACATTCTCAACGCGCCGTGGACGATTCGCGAGTTCCGACATGAAGCGAGCCTTGGGCTGTGCCTTGTCTTGGGGATGGACGCGGTGCTCCTGTTGTTCTTCGTGCGGCCCCTCCGTGCAGCGTTTCGCGAGGTCCGTGTAGCGTCCGGGATACGTCGTGATGCTGCGCGCTGAGTGTGCTAAGGCGGCGGAGCGCTACGGGCTGTCGCTACCGCGCGGTGCCCTGTCCGGGCGGATCGGCGAACATCTCGGGCGCGGCACCGGGGCATCCCTCGAGTTTGTGGACTATCGGGACTACAGCGCAGGAGATGACCTGCGGCACGTCGACTGGCGGGCCTATGCACGGACCGACCAGTTGCGGGTGCGGCTCTTTCGCGAGGAAGTGTCGCTGTCGGTGGATGTCATCGTCGACTGCAGTGCATCGATGGCGGTGAGCGAGTGTAAGGAACGCGCCGTGCGCGATCTCGTGGCGGCGACGGAGCTTTGGGCCGGCAACCTCGGCGGCACGTGGCGCGGCTTCGTGGCAGGCGGTGGTCGCATCGAGGCGCGGAGCGACCTCGCGTTTCCCGCTGGATCGAGTGTGGACTCCGTCGTACCACGCGCGCCCCTGCGCGCCCGCAGCCTGCGGATCTTGGTCTCGGATTTCTTGTTTCCGGTGGACGTAGGGCCGGCGATTCGTCGCCTGGCACACGGCGCTTCGCATCTCTATGTCCTGCAGCTGTTGGATCCCGTCGAACTCGAACCCACGCCGAGCGGCGCGGTGACCTTGATCGATTGCGAGTCGAACGACGAGCTCGAGATCACCCTCGATGCACGCGCCGTCCGGTGCTACCGGGAGCGCCTCGTGCGGTTGCGGGCGGCGGTGGAACGTGCCGTGCACCAGGTCGGCGGGTCATTTGCGCAGGTCCGCGGCGACGAGCCCGAGGCGATGTTTCGCCGAGACCTGCTTCCCGCCGGCGTGCTCGAGCCGCGCGCCAAGTGAGCTTGGCTGCCGTCGATCATGTGGCGTTTCTAGACGTAAGCCCGGGGCCGCTGCGGGTGGTCCAGGTTCGTTCTCCAGTCCACAGCGTAGGTAAGGTCGTGTTCACTCTGTAGGATGCCTCCGCGTCGCGGAACTCGCCTATCGCATCCGCTCATCTCTGCCGGCAGGGCTCTTTTCGTGTGCGAAACCAATCTCCGGCTGTTCGATGGTCAGGGCCTTGGGCTGTGGTCCCGCCCGTGTCAGCGCGTCTTGCGTGCAGCGGCGCTCGCAGCCAGGCTACCAACGTCCGAGGCGTCCTCGCCCGAAGACGCGGACGCATTCCCGCGCGAGCCCTAGGGTGAGTTTCGCCGCGCCGTTCGGGCTCCTCGCACTGCTGGCGATCCCGGTTGTGCTGTTCCTGCACAAGTTTCGACGTCGCTTCGCGCGGCGCCGCGTGGCCGGACTGTTTCTCTATGCGCCTGACGCCATCGTGGCACACGGCGGTCGCAAGCGAACGCGGCTTCTGCGCACTGCCTCGCTGTGGCTCGAGCTCGCAGCGGCCTTGGTGCTCGCGGCCTTGCTCTCGGGCTTGAGCTTGGGGGCGACCGAGACCCAGCGCCACCTGATCTGCGTCGTCGATGCGTCGGCGTCGATGGCGGCGCAGGTCGGAGGTGAAAGCGTCGCCGCGCGCGTGCGTGCGCGGATCGGTGAGCTCGTCCGGCGCGACGATGTCGACCTGGTCTCCGTGATCCTGACGGCACCTCGCCCGGAGATCCTAGTCGGGCCACGAGCTCGGCCGGCCGAGGCTCGGTCGGCCCTGGCCGCGTGGGTTCCGCGCCTGCCACATCACGATCCAGGGCCGGCTTGGACGCTGGCCCAGGAGCTCGCCGCGCCCGGAGACCAGCTCGTGTTCCTCACCGATCATCGCGTGGTCGTGCCGCCGCGCTTTGCGGTCGAAGCCCTGGGTCGCGCTGTGGACAACGTCGCGATCGCCGGCGCGCGGCGGGTTCGTTTCGGGACCACCGATCGCGTGTTCGTGGATCTCGTGCTGCGTGGCGCCGCGGCGCGCGTGGTCTCGGTGACGCTGCGGGTGGGGGACGCGCCTGCTGCGAGCGCAACGAAAGAGCTGCGTCTGACTCCGGGTCGACCGGGGCACGTCGAGTTTCGCACGCCCGCGACCGACCTGCCGCTGCGGCTCGCGCTCCCCGCGGACGCGCTGGCGATCGACAACCGCGCCACCTTGCTGCGCGACGCGCTGCGCGTCGTGCGCGTTGCGAATCTCTTGCCGAAGACGATGAGCGACCCGTTGCGCATGGCCGATGCGTTGGCCGCGACGCCGGGCCTCCGCTTGGTTCGGGATCCGGCAACCGCCGACCTCGTGTTCGCCACGGGCCCTGGCAGGCTGGATGCAAACCGCGTCGAGGTGATCCTCGGCCCGACGACGGCAAAGACCGACGCGTGGCTCGGTCCATTCGTGGTCGAACGACGCCATCCGTTGCTCGATGGCATGACCCTCGATGGCGTGATCTGGAGCAGTGGCCGCGGCGAGCTGCCGGGGCTGCCGTTGGTCTCGGCCGGGGCGCGTGTCTTGTGCAGCGAAGAACGTGTCGCTGGCGGGACGCGGTTTCGGCTCGACCTCGCGCCGGCGCGCACCAACTTCGCGAGTTCGCCGGACTGGCCGATCTTCGTGGCCAACGTCGCCGCGCTGGCGCGAAGGCGCTTGCCTGGTCAGCTGGCGCGCAACGTGCGGCTCGGCGAGAGCATGCAGTATCGGGTCGCCCACCCCGAGGCGCTGGACCTCGCCAAGGTCGCGCTCGTTCGGCCGGATGGGAGTCGGCAAGCGGCGCACGGCAGGCGCGTGCTGTCGTTCGTCGCGGGCATGCCGGGGCTCTACCGTTTGGAACTGCCCGAAGGCGAGGCCGCGGACGACGTTCGCTTTTCGGTATCGTTTGTCGATGCGCAAGAGTCGGATCTGACCGGCGCCGTGGCCGCGACAATCCCGGCGTCCGCGACGGCTTCGATCGACGACGCGGATGCGCGGCCGGCGAATGGGCGCCTCGAGGCCCGGCTCTTGGCGTTGCTGCTGTTGCTGGTGATCGCGCTCGACTGGTGGGTGCTGGGGAGGGGAGGCCGGTGATCGACTTCCTGCATCCGGAGGCGTTTCTTCTTGCGGCTCCCGCGCTCTGGTTGCTGGTGCGGGGCGTCGCGCGACGACGTGGCGTCGTGGCCTTGCGTATCGGGTTGCTCCTGTGTGCTCTGGCGGTGTTGGCTGGGCCGCGCACGGTCGGCGCGGACCACGGGCGTGATGTGATCTTCCTGGTCGACCGTTCCCGGTCGATGCCCGAGACCGCGCGCAAGGCGTTCGAGGAGTTGGCCGTTCGCGCCGCCGAAACGCGCGAGCCTGGCGATCGGATTGGCCTCGTGGCGTTTGGGCGCGAAGCCGTCGTTGAGGTCGAGCCGCGCGAACGCTTCGTCTACGCAGCGCCGACCAAGGCCTTGGATCGCAATGCAACGGACATCAAGAAGGCCATCGAGCTTGGCTTGTCGCTGGTTGCTCCGGGACGCCGAGCATCGCTCGTGCTCGTGTCTGATGGCGAGGCTACCGGGATGGATGCGAAGTCCGCGGCCATGGACGCATTGCGCAGTGGCGTGCGCATCGACGCGTTCGCCATGCGGCGGAGTGGTCGCTTCGATGTCGCGGTCGAGGAGTTGAATCCGCCGAGCCAGGTTGGGCGCGGCGAGGTGTTCCAGTTCTCGGCTTGGGTGCGCGCCGATCGCCCCGGCGAAGGCAACGTGCGTCTGCTTCGCGATGGTGTGGAGATCGCGCACGGAACACGGACGCTGCGCGCCGGTCTCAATCGGCTGCTGTTTCGCGACGTGCTGAAGGAGCCGGGTGTGCATCGCTACGAGGTCACGGTCGAGGCTGGTGACGATCCGGTGCGCGAGAACGACCGGGCGCGGGCCATCGTGCGCGCGGTTGGGCCGCGCCGCGTCCTGTGCGTTACGCCCGCGGGGCGCCGCGACCGTCTGACCGAGTCGTTGCGCGCGGCCGGACTCGAAGTCGTGGTCGCCGCGCCGTTGGTCGCGCCGCTGCGGCTCGATGCACTCGACGGCTTTCGTTCGGTCGTGCTCGAGAACGTTGCAGCGAGCGATCTTCCGAGTGGCTCACTCGCGGCGCTCGCGTTCTGGGTGCGCCGGCTCGGCGGCGGCCTGCTCATGACCGGCGGCAAGGCGTCGTTCGGTAGTGGCGGCTACTACCGCAGCCAGGTCGAGGCTGTGCTGCCGGTGTCGCTCGAGATTCGCGAGGAGCAGCGACAGTTCGGCGTGGCGATGGCCATTGCGCTCGACCGGTCCGGTTCGATGGCGCGTACGACCGCGGACGGGCGGACCAAAATGGATCTCGCCAACCTGGGCGCGGCGGCCGCGGTCGAGCTGCTCGGCCGCATCGACTCCGTTGCCGTGCTCGCCGTGGACTCCGGCGCGCACCTTGCGGTGCCGCTGACGCCGGTCAAGGACGTGCGGTCGCTGTCCGATTCCATCCGTGCGATTCGCTCCGCTGGCGGCGGAATCTACGTGCATGCGGCGCTGGTCGCGGCGGCGGCCGAGCTGGCCAAGGCCAGGCAGACCACCAAGCACATCGTGCTGTTTGCCGACGCAGCCGATGCCGAGCAGCCCGGGGACTATGAGACGTTCGTGCCCAAGCTCGTCCGCGCTGGCGTGACGGTCTCGGTGATCGGCCTCGGTTCCCCGAGCGACAGCGATGCCGAGCTGCTGCGGAACGTGGCCAAACTGGGCGGCGGCCGTTGCACGTTCGTCGCGAGTGCCGCGGAGCTGCCGCGGGTCTTCGCCGAGGAAACGATTCAGGTGGCACGCTCGTCGATGGTCGAGGAGCCGACCGACGTCGCCATGGCGGCAGGGCTACTCGGGATCAGCGCTCTCGCGCGGACGAAGTTTCCACGGGTCGGCGGCTATTCGATCGCCTACCTGCGGCGTGGCGCGCAGCTCGGCGCCGCGACGCGCGATGAGCAGAAGGCTCCCATGTTCGCGTTTTGGCAGCACGGACTCGGGCGCGCCGCCAGCTTCCTCGGCGAAGTGGACGGCGCGCTCTCCGGCGGGCTGCGGTCCTGGGATGGCTTCGGTGAGTTTTTTGCGACCGTCGTCGGCTGGCTTTGTGGTACCGAGGCCACGGGTGAGGTCTTCACGGAGTTCCGCAGGCAGGGCCATGAAGCCGTCCTGTCGATCGAGGTCGGAGCCGAGGCACGGCTGGACGACATTCGAGCACGCGTCTTCGATGCGCGCGGCCGGGGCACGAACGTTTCGTTGCAACGCACCGGTGCGACGCGGCTCGAGGCGCGCATTCCGCTAGTCGGCGACCGCGCGCTGCGCGCCGTGGTCAGCGTCGGTTCCGGCGAAGTCCTGAGGTTGCCGCCCGTGACGTTGCCGTACTCGTCCGAGTTCGAGCACCGTCTGGACCCTGCTTCTGGCGAACGCACACTGCGCCGGCTCACCGAACTCACCGGCGGCAAGCTCGACCCCAAAGTGGGGACGTTGTTCCGTGGCTCGCGCGCGGGCTTCGGCACGCGCGACCTGACCTGGCTGTTCGCCCTGCTAGCGATTTTGCTGCTGCTGGCCGAAATCGCCGTCCGCCGCCTGGTCGAGCAGGCACCGCCCCGCGTGGCCAAGCCCCGCCCGCCAAGGACCCGCCCGGAGCCAACCCCCGAGGTCGCCGACGACATCACCTCCGTCCTGGACCGAGCCCGAGCCCGCGATCGAAGGGCGAAATAAGGTGTCGCAGTCATTTTTTCTATTTGAGCAGTCGGTGCGCGCGTACGAACCCGGCGACCACGTGCGCTGCGATGCTGTGTCCGTCTCTGTTCCAGTGCCCATCCTTCAGAAACGCGACGTGCTCGCCGTGGGCGCGAGCGGCGTCGAATGCCGGCCGCAGGTCGACCGCTAGTTGTCCGAGGCGTTCGAGCGCCGTCGTCAGCCATGGTTCGTCGTCGCAGACGACGAGGAGTCGAGCCCCGGCCTGGCTCACGTCCCGCCCCACGCGTGCGAACAGCTTCACGACGAGCGTCTTGCCTCGCTCTCGATCCGCGCTGGAGATCTGCTCATGCTTCCGTTCCCGCAGCAGCTTCTCCAGCGTTCGGTACAACTGCGAGTGGGCCGCGAGGAACGTTTGTGGTCCCGGCATACAGATCTCGCGCAGCTCGTGGTCCTCGATGGCGAAGCGCGGCTTCGGCTT
>CAYSWE010000043.1:0-6809 GCA_964434515.1 uncultured Phycisphaerales bacterium
TGGGAGTGCCGATGCTACTCTCCGGCGACGAATGCCGCCGCACGCAGCGTGGCACGCTTCTTCTTGCTGCCCTTGCGCGAGAGTTGGAAGTAGCTGAAGGATTTCTCGTAGGCGCTGACCAGTCCGCGACCCAGGCGTGAGTAGAGATTGATGAGCGTCGAATAGGAGAGATTGAAGTGCGAGTCGACCGGCTCGGGCTCGCCGAAGAGCAGTCGCTTGAGCGGTGCGTGCAGCAAGTCCTCGGTGTCGAGCACACTGAACACGAGGCCCTTGTCGTCGATTCCCTGGCGCCCGGCCCGTCCTGCCATCTGCAGGTAGTCGCGGCGTTTCATGTAGTCGAACGCCACGCCGTCAAACTTGCGTAGGCTATCGAAGCAGACCACACGCGCCGGCATGTTGATGCCCAGAGCGAATGTCTCGGTCGTAAACAGCAGCTTGAGCAGCCCGGACGTGAACAAGCGCTCCACGAACTCCTTGTGGATCGGCAGCATGCCAGCGTGATGGAAGCCGATGCCGCGGAGTGCGCGTTCGCGGATGAAGTTGAGTTCGGCGTCGGTCTCCGGACTCATTTGGAACAGTTCGCAGATCTCGGTGAATAGGCGCGCGATCTTGCGTCGTTCGTTGGGCTTGAGGAGAGACCTGTAGGCGTTGCGTTCCGCCTTGGTCTCACACTCGCGTCGCGAGAAACAAAAGTAGAGGATCGGAAGCTGTCGGTCGGCGCAGAGTTCATCGAGCAACGCACGGCTCGCAGCGTGCGGCCCGAAGCGTTCTCTCCGGCGGCCACCGCCGCGCTTGTTACCCCGGCTGGTCATCGACCGGACCTTGCGCCGGGCGCGTTCGAGCTCTTCATAGCGAATCGCCCCGCACGCCCCGTGGTAGAGCCAGTCCGCGAGCGGCACCGGGCGTCGATCGTGCTGGATCACGTCGAGTTCTTCGTTGCGAATGCTTCGGATCCAGTTGCCGAAGCTCTCGAGATTTTGGATCGTGGCCGACAGGCAGACCAGCCGGATGCCCTCGGGCGCAAAGATCAGCGACTCCTCCCAGACGGTGCCGCGCTCCGGATCGTCGAGGTAGTGAATCTCGTCGAAGATCAAGAACCCGACGTCGTGGAAGCGTTCCGGCGCCTCAAAGATCGTGTTCCGAAAGATCTCGGTCGTCATAATGAGCAGCGGCGCGCCCGGGTTGAGCGTCACGTCGCCGGTCATCAGGCCGACGTCGACTTCCGGGTCGTCGCGGAAGTCCCGGTATTTTTGATTGCTGAGCGCCTTGATCGGCGCCGTGTAGATCGCCCGCTTCCCATCGCGGAGAGCTCGTTGAATCGCGTACTCCGCGACCAGAGTCTTTCCTGCGCCCGTGGGCGCGGAGATGAGCACGGAGTCTCCCCGGTCGATACTCTTGACCGCTTTCTTTTGGAAGGCGTTGAGTTCCAGGCCCTTGAAGACCTGTTTCTTGCTTGCCATCCGACGGAGAATAGCCGCAGCTGCCGCCACAACGCAACGTCGATCGCCGCTCGCGGGTGGTGCCGGCGATGGTTTGGCTGAAAACGCCTTCGGAGCGGCGCGTTCTCTCGCTAGACTTCGGGCTCGGGCAGGGGAGGGTTCGAGTCGCTGGGCGAAGCGAGCGCGCTCCTGCAGTCACCGTTTCTCGCCTTTTCGAACAGCCCATTGGGTCATCTGTGTCGTCGAATCCGCAGCGAAAGCCTGCACGGGGCCAATCTGGACGGGTCCAGCCCGGCCGGGGCAAGTCCCAGGAGGACCGACACAACCGCCCGGCCCAGGAGGGGACCAACATGGAGAAGTCCGCGGACAGCGGCAGCGCTAACACTCGTCGTCACCTTTCCCAACTCAAGATCCTGACGCGGTTGCTCGAGCACGAGCTCGAGCTTGCGAAGGGGGAAGAGGTCGTTTTGGAGAAGTCGCTTCTCGAGAACTCGCTCGATCTCATCGAAATCTTTGTCGAGGACTTTGATGGCCCCGGCCGTCCTGCCTCGACAAGCCGTGGCGACCGCAAGGCCGCTGATGGCAAACCACAGGTGACGCGACTGAACTGAGCTGAGCTGGCGCGCCACGGGGCTCATGGGTTTTGTGGCGCGCCGCTTAGTTTCAGTCTTGTTGGTCCATGGGCAAGCTTCCGGTGGAACGAACCAAGAAGAAGATCGCCTGGGGAGCCGGTATCGTCGTTGGGGTCGGCGTTTCGGTAGCCATGCTGGTTTCGTTTGGTCGTGATACGGTTGCCTGGGCGAAGGCCCGCCCCGAGTACCTGTTTGATCCGGCGCGCGTCGCCCTGGGGGATGCAAGTCCGCGTTGGCTCGAGCCCGAGATGGCGCAGGCGTTTTTTGCGGACTATCTTGCCGTGGCAGGAGCGCCGTTCTCGCTCCTCGACGACGCTGCGCTCGAGCAGTATCTCGGTCATGTTCGCGCGCTTCCCTGGATCCGGGAACTCCGCGCCAAGCGCATGTTGCCAAACGAGTTGGCCATGGACTTTGAGCTGCGGCGGCCGGTTGCGGCCGCGTTCGGCGCGCGGGACCGCGGCGCCGAGGTTTGGCTGTTCGCCGCGGATGGCTCGCGACTCGGGCGAGTCCGGTTGGCGCAGCCGCTGCCCGCCGCATCACGTCGCGACGGCGTGGATTTACCGTCGCCCGTGTTCGGGATTCCGTGGCTCATTGGTGCTTCGGCCGAGAAGCAGGGCGGACTGGCACTGCGCTTGGCCGCTCGGATCGTACCGATCTATCGCGATCAGGTGCGGCCGCGGGTTCGCGAAGGATTGCGGGATCCGCTGGCGCGGATTCCAACGCTGGTCGCGGTGGACGCCTCAAACTTTGGCTATGTCGTCGATCCGACCCGCGGCGAGTTTTCGCTGCTTGTGCGCTGCTCGGACGGCGAGACTGCACGCCTCGAGTGGGGGCATGCGCCGGGGACGCAGTACCGCGTGACGCCCTGGCACGAGAAGGCCAAGGTTCTCGTCAAGATCTTGACGGCGCGCAAGGGGCTCGCCGCTGTCCTCAGCGCCGACCTGCGTTACAAGGCTGGTTGGCGCCGGACTTTGGTGCTTCGCAGCGGTCAATAGCCACGGCTCGCTCCATCCGGAAGCTGCTCAGAACGACGGCTTCGTAAGTCGAAAACGCGGCAGGCGTGGGTTTCGGCGCGCCGGCTGTTGACCGACCCGGTCCAATCGCTACCCTGCTTCGTCCTTATTGCCGAGTTTCACGGACCCGGAGAGTCGCAAGATGGCACGAACAAAGATGGCACGCACGACACTAGAGAAGGCCGATCGTGCCTTCGACTGGTACATCGTCGATGCCTCAGAGCACACCCTGGGGCACCTTGCGGTGGCGATCGCGGAGACCCTCATGGGGAAGCGGAAACCCACCTACACGCCGCATGTCTTCAGTGGTGATGGCGTGATCGTCACGAATGCGGCCAAGGTTCGCACGACCGGTATGAAGCACGAGCGGCGCGTCTACACCTCGTACACCGGGTGGGTTGGTGGTCTCAAGGAGATCACACTGGGTGAGCTGCGCGAGAAGGACGCGCGGCGGCTGCTGACGCTCGCAGTTCGGCGCATGCTTCCCAAGACGAAGCTCGCGCGTGACATGCTGCGGCGGCTCAAGGTCTACGAGGGGACAGAGCATCGGCACGGCGCTCAGAATCCCAAGGCACTGGTCGTCCGTCGCGAGCGCTGGACCCCAAACGGTTGAGGAGAGAATAGCCATGGTACTCAAGAGCGATCCCTATGTTTGGGGAACTGGACGTCGCAAGACTGCGGTTGCGCGCGTTCGGATCAAGGCCGGGACCGGCACGGTGACAGTCAACAAGAAGTCCCTCGACGACTACTTCAATACCGATGATGAGCGCATCATCGCCAAGCAGCCCTTGATCGCTACGGAGACCGCGGAGCGTTACGACGTGTGGGTCAATGTGCAAGGCGGCGGGATGTCGGCCCAGTCCGGAGCGGTGCGTTTGGGGCTGGCTCGAGCGCTGGTGAACGAGAATCCAGCTTTCGAGGCGATCCTCCGCGAGCACGGGTATCTGACTCGCGACAGTCGGATGGTCGAGCGCAAGAAGCCCGGCTTGCACAAGGCGCGCAAGGCTTCGCAGTTCTCCAAGCGCTAACCGCAGTTCTCCAGGCGCTGTGCGCCGTGTTTCGGTAGAATCGCGAGTATGGCGGGACACTCTCACTCAGCGAATATTCGCTTTCGCAAGGATCGCGTCGACGCTGCGCGCGGCAAGATCTTCTCCAAAATGGCCCGCGAGATCATGTCGGCGGCCCGCGAGGGTGGCGGGGACCCGGCGATGAACCTGCGGTTGCGCTACGCCATCGATCGGGCGAAGTCCGTCAGCATGCCGCGCGACAACATCGAGCGCGCCGTCAAGAAGGGCTCCGGTGAGCTTGGCGGTGATTCGCTCGAAGAGCTGATGTATGAGGGCTATGGCCCCGGTGGTGTCGCCATCCTGGTCCACTCGCTGACGGACAATCGCAAGCGAACCGCCCCGGAGGTGCGTCGAATCTTCGAGAAGCGCAATGGCAACTTTGCGGCCAATGGGGCCGTGGCCTGGATGTTTGAGCGGCGTGCGGTGTTCCTCGTGCCCGGTGGCGAGGACCGAACCGAAGACTCCATGACGGAGCTCGTGCTCGAGATCGAGGCGGACGATCTCGTCGTCGAGGATGGAGCATTCGAGATCCGCGCCGCGGCCGCAGACTTCGCTCGTGTCGGCGCGGCCTTGCAGGCGCAAGAGGTCCCTGTGACGGAAGCGAGCATCGCCTGGCTTCCAAAAAACACGGTTGAGATTCGGGATGCGGACGTCGCCAGGCAGGTCTTGACGTTGATCGCCGATCTGGACGATCATGACGACGTGCAGAGTGTCTCGGCCAACTACGAGATCCCGGATGACATCCTCGAAGCCGTTCGGGACCAGTAGTTTGAGCGCATGGCGGGGCAATCCATGGGACTAGCGCGGGCTTGGGTCGGCGACGAGTCGTTGCGTGAGTCGGTGCGGGCGGCCCTCGACGGTATCGAGGTCTTGACCTTGCCGCAGGATCGGCCGTGGGAAGCCCCGTCTGGCGGGGAGCTCGTAGTGTTGCGTCTGGACGGATCGACCGCGATCGATGCGTTCGTGCTGTGTTCGATGCTCAAGGCGCCTGGGGCCGCACGGGTCCTCGTGGCCCTAGTTTGCGACGAGCAGCAGCGGGAAGTGGTCGATCCGATCGCCCGATTCTGCCTCTGCGACACGGTCGTCACGGACGACATGCTGGCCGAGGCGGGGGCGTTTGCCGCCGAGTTGGAAGCCTTGTTGGCGCCGCCGCGCGCGCGCGAATCCGTCGACGTGCTACTGGCGCGAGTCGAGGACCGAATCGGCGGTCACGCACGCGAGCTTGCGGACCGCGTTGCCAACGGCCTCTCGCGCGAACGCGAGCGCAGCTTCGTCAGTTCGGTCACCGATAGCGAGACGGGCCTCTTCGAGGGGCCGTTCATGGCGTTTAAGCTCGAAGAGGAGTTCAAGCGATCCTTCCGGTTTCGCACCCCCTTGGCCGTGCTCCTCTTGGATCTTCCGCGCATGGATCAACTCGGCGAGGAGCGGGCGCGCGTGCTAGCCGAGGTGGCGGGCGTGTTCCTCAACGAGTGCCGTGATATCGACGTCCTGGGGCGTTACGACGACACGTCCTTCTTGCTGCTCTTGCCCAGCACGGGCGCGCGCGGTGCGCACGTCCTGGCGCGACGCATCCTCACTTGCATCGAGGCGCTCGATACGCCGGAGCCACTGGAGCCGGCCGTGGCCATCGTCGCAGTTCCGAAGGTGGGCGTCGATCGCAAGGACGAGCTGCTCGACCTGGCTCGCCTCACGCTTGTCGCGGCCTGGTCCGAGAGTGGCAGCGAGCGCATCTGCGTGGCGGAGTAGGCCGGTCGCTTCGAAATAATCGAGTGGTTCCTCGAAAGCCCTCGCTGGCCTTATGTGGACCCACCTGATTCAACTGATGCGAGCGCGCCGTGCCGAACGTGCAGGACGCTACGAATCGGCCTTGACCCTGCTCGAGGATCCGTTGATCTCCGAGGATCGACGGGCCAAGCAGCTGCGGCGGCGAGTTCTCGAGGGGATCCTGCAGCGCGCACGACGGCGTCTCGCCACCGGCCATGCCGATCTCGCCGAGCGGGACCTCGAGCAGCTAGCGCGACTCGCGCCCGATCTGCCGGGTCGGGCCGAGTTCGCGGCCCAAGTCCGAGCGTCTCAGCTGGATTCGGATGTCCGACGTGCTCACGAAGAGCATCTGCGCGGTGGGTTCGAGCGTGCCCTCGACGAAGGCCGGCTCGGGGAGGCCAAGGAGATCCTGCAGTCGCTCGCGGCAGAGCCGCCCAGCCGTCGGATCAGCGAGGTCGACCTGCGTGCATTGGAGGCGCGGCTCAAAGAGCGTCGTCTCGCGGCCTCACGCACGCTTCGCAAGGTCCGCGAGTCGCTCGATCGCGGCCTCGAGCGCGAGGCGCGGGCCGAGATGGAGAAAGCACGCCGGCTCTGTTCGGACAGTCTGACGTTCCGGGAACGACTTGTCGGCCTGAGCGCGGTCTGGGCCAAAGAGCGCTGGGGCGAGGTCCAGCGCGCACTCGAGGCGGGTCGTACTCTGGAAGCGGCGCGTGCACTCGCGGACTGGTGGGAAGCGGAGCCTGAATCGGACGATTTGTCCGAGGCTCGGGACTTGCTCCTCATGGTTGCGGACCGCCTCGCTGGGGATGCCCGCGATTTGGCGGCGAGCGGAAAGGTCACCGAGGCAGTTCGGTTGTTATCTACCGGAGGTGTCGGCCGCCTGAGGGGAAGGTC
>CAYSWE010000043.1:6819-15904 GCA_964434515.1 uncultured Phycisphaerales bacterium
TCCAAGTCCTGCGCCGTCTGAAGGACCGACTCGAGCAGTTGGAACTCTTGCTGCATTCACCGGGGGAGGATCCCCGCCGTCGCATGCAAGGGTTGGCGTCGATCGTCGCCGAGACCAAGTGGAGTGCGTTCGACCAGCGGCTCGACCTGTTGCGCGCCGAGGTCGCTGAGCTCGATCTTGGGCTGCGCCAGGCGCGGGACTTGCTTTCGCAGGGCGAAACCGCCAAGGGTAAGGCGTCTGTCGAGGCGCTGCTGGCGAAGTGGCCTGGTTGTGATGAGGCGAAGGCTCTGCTCGAAGGCTTGATCGCCGACGAGCGAGAACGTGCGGCTGGGCTCAAGGCGGCGCGCGAAGCCGTGCGCGATGGTCGGCTCGTCGAGGCACAGCGCTGCCTGCTCCGACTCGTGGTCGGAGGCTTTGCGGCCGACGAGGCCCGTTCGCTGTTGCGTGATGTCGAGCGTGTTCGAGCTCGGGTGTCGCGCGAGGCCGCCGGTTTGGGCGCGAGCCTGGAGGCCGGCGCCGACCCCACCTTGATCCTTGCCCAACTCGCCAAGCTACAGAAGAGCCAACAGGACTCGGTCGAACTCGGCGAGCTGGAGGCGCGTGCGCTGCGTTCCCGTGGCCGTGACGAGTTGGAGCGACGCGTCCACACAGCGTTGGCGCGACAGGAGGCCGAGGCATGCATCGATGCGGTGCGCCAATGGGTCTCTCAGGGAGGCGAGGGTGGACTCGATCACCGGGATCAGAGCAAGCTGCGCGCGCTGGGTGCAGAGATCGAATCGACGCTGAAAGTCGAAATCGGACGCGGTCATGCGTCCTTCGCGGCGGAGCTTGCCGGTGGGCTCCGAACCTGGCAGCAAGCTCTCGGGGTCGAACTCGATAGCATCGCGGGCGAGGCGCAGGAGCGCGTCGCCGCAGCGCGCAGTCGGGCGCGGATGGGGCTCGAGGCGATCGAGGCCAAGCGCCTCGACGACGCCGAGCGGTTGCTCGAGGAAGCACGTGAGTTCGAGCCCGGCGAGCCAGAAGTGCTGCGGCTGGCCCACCGGCTACGCGCGGTCGCAAACGATCGGGCAACGCTCGAACGCGCGCTGGATCTGGCGCAGACCGATCGCCAGGGGGCAATCGAGCAGCTGTCCGCGCTCGGTCCCACGCCGCGCCCGCTCGGCAGTCTCGTATTGCAACTCAAGGAGAAGGTCGAGCGCAGCGGCGAACTCGAGCACGGTTGCCTGCTGCAGGTCGAGGAGGCCGGCGAGTTCCTCGTGTTCACCGAGAACCGATTGCGGATCGGGAACGCAACTGGGCGGAGCTTTCCGCAGATCCCGGTCTTGGCGCGAATCAAGCCGCATCACGCGACCTTGGAACGGACGGTCTCCTTCCATGGTGGCGTGCAGGACACCGTCTCGTCCGCGGCCCCAGGCGCCGAGGTCGTGGTCAACGGGGTTGTCACCTCGGCTCAGCTGAAGCATGGCGACCGGTTCGTGCTCGGTGGCATTCTACCGTTCAGCTATCTGCGCCCGAGCCCGAGGTCGCTGTCGGCGCTCTTGCGGCTCGAGCGCGGCTTCGAAAGTCGTGGCACCAGCCGCATTCTGTGGATCAAGCAGGGTGGCAAGGACGGTCGTGTGTGGATCGGCCGCGGCAAGGAGGTCCATGTGCGGGTCCCGCATGCCGAACCCGAGCTTTTCCTCTTCGCTCCGGGGCGCGGCCGGCTTCGCGTCTGTTTCGCCGGGGTGGGGACCATCGACGGGGACGAGTTTACCGGCGAGCGCGAGCTCGATGCCGGTTGTAGCGTCCGCTGCGGGCAGATCGCGTTTCGCGTGTTGCCGCTTTGATGGGCAAAATACTGCGCAGAGTCCCGCGCAGGGGACAACTATGTCGCCCGTCGCCGTATTGCCCCTTCTCGCCCTGCTCGCCTGCCCGGTGTCGGACGGCGCTGGCGCCAAGAATGCCCTCTCCGTTCGGGTTGCTGGGCACGTCGAGCTGAGCCAGCTTGAGGCTCTCGCGAGCGGCGAGCAGGCGGTTGTGCGTGCCGTCGTTGCCCGTTTTGGGCCCGAATGGCGGGCGCGCGCTAGTTGGGGCGTTCCCGCAGCCCGGATCGACGCCGCGCTCGAGCAGTGGCTGAAGCGCGATCTGGCTCACCTCCCCGGTGTTGCGTCGGCTGGACTGGCTTCTATGGAAACCTCGGTGGGGCCGGCATATACCCAGTCGTTCGATGTCCGACTCAGCGGGCCGGATGCAGACGAGCTGCGCCGGGCGGGTCACGTCGTCGTGCGCCGCATCAACCGACTTTTTCGGCGTCGCTATCTTGGTATGGGTATCCTGTGCGTATTCCTACTGTTTGCGGGGGTGAGGCTAGACCGTGCGACGAACGGCTGGCTCACGGGTAGGATTCGTCTGGGCATGGTGGCGGCCGCGGTGCTTGGCGCGATCGCGCTGTTTCCGTGAATCCGCTGACGTCCATGCTTCCGACCGCAACGTATCCTCCTGGCCCGACGGCAACGACCATGACTCCCCAGAACGCACCAGCCAAGAACGACTTCGACGGGGTTGCTCCCGACGGCGTTGACTGGGCGGCGTTCTACCAGAACTATCGCAAGCCTGGATACATCGCTGGCTACGAGATTGGGCACAAGCTCGGCGGTGGCGTCTTTGGCATCGTCTACAAGGCCCGCAAAGAGTCGATCGGCAAGGCCTACGCGATCAAGTTCTTGCGGATCGAGGACACCGCGGTCCGGGCGCAGGTACTGAACGAACTCGGCGGGGTCAGCCTGTTCGCCCAGGTCGACCACCCGAACCTGGTGAGCATCGAGGACAAGGGCGTCGTTGACGGGATCCCGTACATCATCATGGGCTACGCGGGCGACGAGACGCTCAAGTCGCGCCTCGCCGAAGGGCGACTCGACGAGGCGGAAGCGCTACGCATTTTCGTCCAGGTTGCGCGTGGTGTGCAGGCCTTGCACGAGCACTCCCTGGTGCACTTCGACCTCAAGCCCGCAAACGTCTTCATGAAGGGCGATGTCGCGCGAGTCGGGGACTATGGGCTTTCGAAGCTGATCACCGAGACGGCCATGTCGCTCTCTTCCGGCCGGGGCACGCCCTATTACATGGCTCCCGAGATGCTGCGGCGCAAGGGCGATCATCGCTCCGACATCTACAGCCTCGGTGTCATGCTGTTCGAGTGTCTCACTGGCAGGGTCCCGTTCTTGGGCGAGAGCGAGTGGGAAGTGCTCCGCGCCCACGAAGAGCAGCCGGTCGAGTATCCCGCCGATCTGGCGCCGCGCTACCGCCGCGTTCTGGCGACCATGCTAGAGAAGGATCCGGCGCGCCGAGCAGCGAGCGTCGGCGATGTGCTACGGATGCTCGGTGCGGATGCGTCCGCAGTTCCGCTGGCAGCGACCCAGTCGAGTTCAGGCGCGGCCCCGCGCCATGGTTCTACAGTTGGTTCGGTGCGACGCGAGGCGCGGCGTTCCGCGCGGCGCGTGATTGGCGAGGTGCGCTGGCGCACCCGCGACGCGCGCCGAAGGGCTCGGAAAGCGCGCCATGCGACGCAGAGCTGGTCTTGGATCCGCTGGGTTGGCCTCGCGTGGTTTGTGGTGTTCGCGTTGGGGGTACGTCCCAGCCCGTTCTGGATCGTTCTCGCCACGGCCCTGGCCTACTGGGTGTTCGCCTCGCGGCGGGACCCGGGAGCTCGCCGGTCTCGACCAAGAGGCGGATCGCTGATTGCGGCGCTGGTCGTGGGCGTGTTTCTGGCCGGGTTCTTTTCCGTGGCTCGCGAGAGACTCGGGTCACGGCCGGCTTACCCCGTCGCCGCGCTCGCCGCGAGTCCGAGCCGGGCGCCCACTTCTCGCTACTTGCGGTCCTCGCGTGCCCGGTTGCGTTCTCTGCGGCGGCAGGCGGAGCAGCGCGAGGACTGGCGAGTCGTAGACGAGATCGATCGCGAACTCAAACGCCGGGAGAGAGTCGATGCGGAAGGGCGCTGAATTGGCCGAACCACGACACGAGGCACCGGCGAAGGAACCCGACGACGGGACTCTCAACTGGGAGTCCTTCTATCAGAGCTTCCGCAAGCCGGGCTACATCGCCGGCTACGAGATCAGCCACAAGCTCGGCGGCGGCGTGTTTGGGGTCGTGTTCAAGGCCCGCAAGGAGTCGATCGGCAAGGCCTACGCGATCAAGTTTCTCAAGGTCGATGATCCGTCGGTGCGGGCGCAGGTCCTGCACGAGCTTGATCAGGTTGGCTTGTTCGCGCAGGTCGATCACCCCAACCTCGTGAGCATCGAGGACAAGGGGATCGTCGATGGCATCCCCTACATCATCATGGGCTATGCCGGGGAGGAGACGCTCAAGACGCGACTCGAGGACGGTGCACTTTCCGAAGAAGACGCGCTGCGTATGTTCGTCCAGATTGCTCGCGGCGTGCAGGCTCTGCATGACCACGCGCTGATCCACTTCGACCTGAAACCGGCCAACGTCTTCCTCAAAGGCGATATCGCCCGCGTTGGGGACTATGGGCTGTCGAAGCTCATCTGCGAGTCACGTATGTCGCTCTCGTTCGGTCGGGGGACGCCTTACTACATGGCGCCTGAGATGCTGCGCCGGCGCGGCGACCAGCGTTCCGACATCTACAGCCTGGGCGTGTTGCTCTACGAGTGTTTGTCTGGCGACGTGCCCTTCAAGGGCGAGAGCGAGTGGGAGGTTCTCAAGGGGCACGAGGAGGGTGTGGTCGAATACCCAGAGACGATCGCGCCCCACTACCGAGCGATCCTTGCGCGCATGTTGGCCAAGGACCCCGGCGATCGCTATGCGAGCGTCGGCGAGGTGCTCCAGGACTTGCGGGCGCCCGGTCGTCTCGGCGAGTCGATCGTGTTCGATCTCGGCGGCAAGACGTCGGCTCGCTCGCGGCGGAAGAGCGGGCCGCCTCCACCGCCACCGGTCGCTCCAGTTGCAGCCGCGGCTCGGCCACGCGTGGCCTCGGCCACGCATCGGAGTGGGCTTCTCGGTGGGCTGCTGCGAGCACTCGTGATTGCATTGCTGCTGCCGGCGCGCGTGCTCGGGATTGGACTCGGCCGGGGTCTTCAGGCGGTGGTCGCGATTCCTGTGGCCATCCTGCGCTTCGTTGGTAGGGTCTCGTTGATCGTCATCGGTGCTATCATGCTGACGCTGTTTGTGGTGTTGGTCGTGGGGCTCGTCTTTGGATAGGTCTTCTTGGGTAGGTCTTGGCGGCCGCATGGGCCGAATGGCGCAGTTCGAATGACACGGCCACGGATGTCCAATTTCTCGATCGCCAAGCTCCAGGCCCTGGACGAGTCCTAATGGGGTCGTCTGGAGGACGAATATTTTCAGCGCATCTACTTCTACGTGAAGAAGCAGGTGCAGGACCACCAGACCGCAGAGGACTTGACCCAGGAAACGTTTCTGGGGAGCGTGCGGGGGATCGCCAACTTCGACGATCGTTACACGCTCGAGCAGTATTTGTTCGGCATCGCGCGCAACCGTGTCGTCGATCACTTTCGCAAGCGGCGGCCGATCCCGATCTCGGAGAACGTCGATCCGTCGTCGTCGCGCAGCTACCTCGGCCTCGAGCGGATGGCGTCGGATCGCCGGCCGCCCGATGAGAGCGCGGTCGCCTTCGAAATGGTCCAGGCCAAGCGCGGCGCGCTCGCAGCGATCTTGCGGGAATATGTCGCCGAGCTCTGGGAAGCCGAGGAGTACGAGAAGCTCAAGATCCTCGAGTTCCTCTTCGCGCTGGGAGGCCGCAACAAGGAGGCCGCGGAGCGCTTCGATGTGCGCGACGAGAAGGCGGTTGCCGGCATCAAGTTTCGCGCGATCGAGCGGCTACGCAACCTGGCGCGGCAGCGCGATCCAAACCACGACCTGTTCGATGGCCTCTGGGCCCCTGGAGCTCGCTGATGGACGGACCTGAGGATGATCCGATTCCGGAGCGGACCGAGCAACTCGCACTGACGGTGGGCACCGTGTGGCGCGATGCGCGCGTGAGTTGTCCGCACCGTGATATTCTGCGCTCGTACAAGGCCGGCATGACCGGGCCTGCTGCGGACTACATCCGTTTTCACGTCGAGGAGGCGCAGTGTCCCTACTGTCAGGCAAACCTCGATGACTTCGAGCGCGAGGATACCGAGGCCGCGGGTGAGCAGCTGGGCGACCTCCGAGACCGGCTCCTGTCCTCGACCATGTCGATGATTCGCGAAAAGCGCGAAAACGACTAGAAGCGCGGCAGAATCCGCTGGTTCGCCAAAATAACGTGGGCTTCCGCGCGAACGCTGGACCTGCTAGTGGTTCCGAGTGTCGACAGACGCCGCCGCTGGTTCCGACATGGATGTCGGAGAAGTCAGCAAGACACAGATTCGCGGAGGCAACGCATGTTCTGCAGGAAACTAATCAAGTGGGTCGTGGTTCCCACTGCGGTCGTCGCGGGAAGCGGCTATATGTTGTTTGGACGGGGAGTGGCGAGCTACGTCCAGACTGCCTATCACGATGTCCGGCAGGCCGTCGTCGGCAGTGTGCCGATCGACTTTGAGATTCGGCGTGCGCGTCAGCTGCTCCAGAAGGTCGATCCGGACATCAAGACGGCTCGACGCGAGGTTGCGCGGGCGGAGGTCGATCTCGATTCCCTCGATCGCCAGGTTGCGGAGCTCGAGCACACACTGGCTCGGGTCGAGACCAAGATGCAGAAGCACCGCGGTTTCCTACGTGGCGAAGGGGATGCTGCGACCGTGTTCGACGGGCGCCGGAGCTATGGTGAGCGCGCGGTTCGCACGGAGCTTTGCCGCACGTTCGATATGTACAAGTCGCAGCGAGCGCTGCTCGCCAGCAAGATCGCCCTCCGGAAGCGGCAGTCCAAGGTGCTCGAGGCGTCGCGGACCAAGCTCCTGGCCGTCCGCTCCGAACGCGAGAAGCTCCAGGACGCCCTCGAGACACTCGAGGCACGCAAGCGCCAACTCGATGCGCTCGCGGCGACGACGGCGCATGCCGCCGATCTCGATACGTCCAATCTGCGTGAGGCCAAGGCGCTGGTGAGTCAGATCCGCAAGCGCTTGGACGTGAGCCAGAAGATCATCCAGGAAGAGCTGTTCCTCTCCAGTGGGCAGGTCGCCGCGGACGATGATGGGCGCGACATTGTTTCGGAGCTGGACGCCTACTTCGCGGACCATACTGGCGGTCGTTCCGAGAAGACCCAAGCCGGTCTCCACCTCGATACGTCGCACCGCTAGCCGGAGCGGTCGTGCCATCCGGTGAGTGACGGATAGACTTGGGCGCATGTCGGTTCCTGCGCCCGACGGCGCCCGTTCGTTCGTTCGCTTCGAGACCCCAGGCATCCTGGCTTTGGCCATCTTCGGATGCTTGGGGATCTTCGTGTACCTCGCCCCACTGGGCAGCTGGCCCGTCGGCTTCGATGTGTGGTGGAACTTGCACATCGCCCGTATGTTCGCGGAGTCGGGCATTCCCGCCGCGGTTCCTGAGGCTGGCTTCACCCAGCTTGCGCGTTCGTTTGCGGATCGCCAGTTGGGGTTCCACGGCCTGCTGGCCCTGATTGGCGGAGCACGACTCGGTCCTGCGGCCGTGCCACCGTTCGTGTGGGGGCTTGCCACGTTGCAGGTGGTGGTCGTGTTCTTCTGCGCGAGGCTCGCCAACCGACGGGTCTCGGCCCTCTGGCTGTTTCTCCTTCCGGCTCTCTCGTCCACTTGGCTCTTTCGGTTGACGGCGCTGCGCGACATGGCGCTCGCTGTCCTGCCGCTGCTGGCGCTACTGACGTTGCTCGGTCTTCCCGATCCGGCGGGTCGTCGCCGCAAGTTTGCGATCGCCGGGCTGGCCGCGTTCTTTGGCTACGTCCACGGCGCCTTCGCGTTGCCCCTGGGCCTCGGACTGGTGGTTCGCGTGGGGCACCGGCTCGCCGGGGGGGCGCTTCGACTGGGCGCTCTCGTTCCGGTTCTCGCCGGCCTGACTGTCGCGCTCGTCGTGCGCCCGGACTTTCCGGCGAACCTCGAGCTGCTCTGCACCCTCAACGTTCGGATGCCGCTCGGCGTCTTCTCCGGTGCGCTACAGATCACGCCGACCGAGTTTGCCGCGCCCGGCCTCGGGCTCTTGCTGCGGAGCAGCTTGCCGGCGCTGATTGCCGCAGGCGTGCTCGTGGGGCTTGCTCTTTGCCGGCGCGCGGCGTGGCCCTTCGTGTTGCCGGCGGTCGCCGTGTCTGTCGGCGCGGTGTTTGGCAGCCGGCTGTTCGAGCTCGCGGTCCCGCTCTTGGTGATCGCCCTGGCTGCGAGCGCTGGGTCGCGACGGCCGTGGATCGAAGCGCTCGTCGCGGTAGCCTTGCTCTTCCATATGCTGCCGACGGCTCGGCAGAGCGTTCGCGCAAACCGCTTTCCGGAGTTGGCTCAGGTCGGTGACTGGCTGCGCGACCGAGCTCGGCCGGGCGACGTCGTCTTCGTTACGGGGTGGGGTATGACGTCGCCGCTTGCTTGGGCCACCCGCGGACTGCAGCTTCGGTTCACAGGCGTCACCGACCCCAGTCTGATGTGGGCCGAGTCGCCGACGGACTTCGATGCGTGGTGGCGCATCAAGTCGGCCCAGGACCCCGACCCGATCGGCACCTTGCGCCGACACTTTCGCGCGCGGTTTGTCGTGTTCGTTGCCGGGGACGCTGCGCCAGGGCATCCGGCGGGGGAAACGCAGCGCTACCTGTTGGCGGCCATCGACCGGTTCCACGGGGTCGCGGGAAGAATCGCTGGACCGTGGTATGCCTGCCAACTCGTTGACTGAAGCGACCGTTTTGCTTGCTAGGGTCCGCGCGAGATCCTATCGTCGGCCGGGTGATCGTCGGCAACGCTGTTCTGCGCGGGCGCGTAGGAGCTGTGCACGCGTGAGTCGGCCGTTGCTCCTTTTCCGAGAGGCATTCCCGTGATTCTGCTGCTCAAACCCGGTCCTGATGAGGGCACGCGGCGCCGCCTCGAGGAGCTCGTGCGCGGCGCGGGTGCGGTTCCTGCGTGGGTCCAAGGTCCGCTCGTGGACGGACGTCGCATGCTCGTCATGCATCGCCAAGCGCAAACGCCGGATCCCGATCTGGCTGGGCGCG
>CAYSWE010000044.1:0-15800 GCA_964434515.1 uncultured Phycisphaerales bacterium
CACGAGGTATCCAGCGTGGTCTTCCCACTGTCGCGGAGTCCCAGAAAGCGGCCATAGAAGTTGCCGTATTCGAGCCGTTCCAACAACACCAGATCTTTGGGCGTAGCCGAGCGATCGATCTGTTCCTCCGGGATCCAGCGGTAGTCGAGCTCGGCCAAGTCGCGGTTACCGGTCTTGACTTGGATTTCCGTGGCTTGGGTGTCGAGCTTGCCGTCGTGGCGGCGCAGTGTTCGCCGATTGACCACTTCTCCGATGACCTTCGACCCATCGGTAAGCCCTAGCTCGACGAGAGGTCTCTGCCAGAAGTAGCCGGCGCCCATCCAAACCAGCAGGCCGATCAGCCCGGCGATCATCAGCAGGTTCGCCGCGAGCGCTCCACCGGAGAGCCAGGTGAAGACGCGTCCAACGCGGTCTGTCGATCGTGTGTGCTTGTGTCGGTTGGTCATTAGCTCACAGCGAGGCGTAGCGCTTGCGAAGTCGCTGGCGAACGACTTCTGCGAGCGTGTTGATCACAAAGGTCAGCACGAATAGCAGGAGCGCCGCGAGGAACAGCACGCGGTACAGCGTGCCCCCTTCCGGCGCTTCGGGGATCTCGGTCGCGATGTTTGCGGACAGCGAGCGAAAGCCGTTGAACGGATTCCAGTCGAGGATCGCGGTGTTTCCCGTGGCCATCAAGACGATCATCGTCTCGCCGACTGCGCGGCCGAGACCGACCATCGTTGCCGAGAAGATGCCCGGGCTGGCGGTCGGAAGCACGACTCGGACGACGGTCTGCCAGCGGCTTGCGCCAAGCGCGAGCGACCCAGAGACGAGGTTGCGCGGAACGTTCGAGAGCGCGTCTTCCGAGACCGAGAAGATGATGGGGACGACGGCGAAGGACATGGCGATCGCGATGACAACGGCATTGCGCTGTTCATAGTCGACGCCGAGCGTTTGCTTGACCCAATGCGGGAAGTTGCCGCCAAAGAGCACGCCTTCGATCGGGTCCTCGAGCACGATGCAGACACCGAAGCCGATGAGGATCGCCGCGCAGAACACGAACGCTTCCGATCCCATTGGCCAGCGGCCGCGAAGGCGGCTCGGAAGCTTCATCCAGAACATGCCTGCGAGCACGACGGATATTGGCAACACGATGAGCATGAGAAGGAGCCCGGTGAAGCCGCGCTCGACCAGTGGAGCGAGCCACAACGCGGCGACGAACCCGAGAATCACGCTTGGCATCGCCGCCATGATTTCGATCGCCGGCTTGATCCAAGCGCGCAGGCTCGGATGCATGAACTGCGAGACGAACATCGCCCCCAGCACGGCAAGCGGGATCGATAGCAGCATTGCGAAGAACGTTCCCTTGATCGTTCCAAAGATCAGCGGGATCAGACTGACCTTGATTTCGAAGTCTTCGCTGCCACCGGACTGCCACTCGTAGGAGGGCTTGTCGTAGCCCTCGTACCAGACCTTGCCGAACAACGTGCCGAGGGAGGCTTCGGGGTGCGGGTCGCGCAGCGTGGCTCGGCCGATCCCTGCTGCGCTAGCGACGAGGATGGCGTCGGCCTTGGGCGAGAGGTTGATTGTACCAAGCCCTGGGATCGGCCGAGCCGTTGACCAACGCAGGGCGCCGGTCGTGGCATAGGCGAGGACCAGGTCGCCGTTTTCATCTGCGATGAGCAGGGCCTTGTTGCGCCGAGACGCGACGACGCTGCGAATCGCCGCGGGCAGGCTCGGCAACTCGCGGATGCGAGTCAGTACCTTTCGATCTGTCCCGGCTCGGCGCTCGAACCAGAGCGTGGTTTGGCCCGACGCCGTGCCAGCTACGAGCGAGTTTTCGCCGAACACAAAGGCGAGCTTGCGGATCGCGTCCTTCTTGCCGGCGGCGGTCCGCGCGGCGTCGTCGGGAGACGATGGGCGCCAGGTCAGGATGCGACCGTCTTCGGTGCCGCCATAGACCCGATCGCCGGATTCCGAGACGAGCAAGGCCGAGAGGCGAGCCGGGCTCTCGAGCGAAGTTCGCTCGATCTCGTGGGTCCACTCTTCGGCGAAGTCGTTCCACTCGAAGTTCAGGCGGATGCATGCGATTTTGCCGCCGGCGAGTTGCGCGGCTACGCCGATCGACGTGATCCCCTTGTCGTCGGACTCAGCCGTAGCGGCCCAAGCGCCGAACGGTTTGCCGGTTGCGTCAACGACGATCGTAGTTGGCGGACCGAGCACCGGTTTGCTCGTACGAGCGCTACCGGATGCTTCGGTTGTGACGAACTCGACTTGCCATGTCAGCGGTTGGAAGAGCACGCGCCCGTCGGTCAGTGCGAGCGCGAACCCTCGGTCTGCGACGACCGCGCGCACGTCTCGGACCGCTGGGCGCGGGTCGAGTCCGGCCAAGACGTCGTGCGTTGCCACGACGCTTCCGTCGCCAGCCTGCGACACGACGAGGTGCCCGGCAGCGTCGACGGACGCGACCAAGTCACCCCATTCGTCCGAGCAGATCGCGCGGAGCTCGGCGCCGTCCACGGAGGACGGGCGCGGTAGAGTGTGCAAGGCGCCGACCTTGGCGCTCTGGCCGAGCGGAACTGTTTCGGCCAAGAGGAAGGCGAGCATCCCGACGATGCAGGCGATGATGCCGCCGCCGCCTGCGGTCACCACGAGCCGCGCGAGCCGATCGGTGCGCAGGCGTCGCGCGGTCGTCGCCCGTGCTTCTACGCGATCGGTTGCAAACTTCTGGCCCATGGATCCCGTTTGGCTGTCGAGGGCCAGGCTAGTTGCTGACCAGGCTGGTCATCTTCGCGGCGAGCTCTGCTCGGATTGGCAGGTAACCGTCCTTGATGACGATGGCCTGGCCGGCGCGACTCAACACGAATCTCAGGAACTCGCGTCCCAAGGGCGGGAGTGGTTGGTTTGGCTTCTTGTTGATGTAGATGTAGAGATAGCGCGCCAATGGGTATTTCCCCGAAAGCACGGACTTGGAGTCTGTTCCATAGAACTTGCCTGACTTTGGCTTGGAGATCGCCAGCGTCCTGACGCCGGATGTCTTGTAGCCGATACCGGAGTAACCGATGCCGTAGAGGTCCTCCGTGATCGCGCGGACCACAGACGCCGACCCCGGCTGTTCTTTCACGGAGTTCTTGTAGTCGCCCTTCTTGAGCGCGACCTTCTTGAAGTAGCCGTAGGTTCCGGACGCGGAGTTGCGCCCATAGAGGCGAATCGGTTTGTCGGCCCAATCGCCGGTCAATCCAAGCTGTCCCCACTTGGTTATGTCGTTCGATAGGCCGCGCTTGCGGAGCTTCGAGAACATCGCGTCGATCTGCTCCATGGACGCGTGCTGCAGTGGATTGTCCTTGTTGACAAAGACCGCCAGCGCGTCGATCGCAACCTTGATCCGCGTCGGCTTATAGCCGTACTTCTTGACGAACTTGTCGAGCTCCGATGGCTTCATTGCGCGACTCATTGGGCCGAACTGGGCCGTACCCGCGATGAGCGCCGGAGGCGCGGTGCCCGAGCCCTTACCTTCGATCTGGACGCGCACGCTTGGGTAGAGTCGTCCGAAGGCCTCGGACCAGAGGGTCATCAAGTTATTCAGAGTGTCCGAGCCAATCGAACTCAGGTTGCCAGAGATGCCCGAGTCGAGCGGGCGATACTCGATCAGCGCGGGGTCGAGCAGCGACTTCTTGGCGGCCGAGGTGTCCGTCTTGGTGGCTGTTGCAGGTGCAACCTTCGATTGGGTCGCGGCGC
This sequence comes from uncultured Phycisphaerales bacterium, assembly GCA_964434515.1. GTDB lineage: Bacteria > Planctomycetota > UBA1135 > UBA1135 > CAYSWE01. Next base: position 3,718 of record CAYSWE010000044.1, read on the forward strand.
GTGGCGTGATGGCCGTCAGTATAGTGCAGATCGCGAGTGCGAGTTTGAGAGTCATGGTTCGGTCTTTCGTGTGACTGGGAAGTGGATAGGGAACTGAGCCGTCCTGGCCCGCAACGGGCCGCTATTCGATTGGCTCTGCGCGGTGACGGATGATCTCGCCGGTGACCATGAACTCGACGTCTTCGGCGATGTTGGTTGCGAGGTCGGCGATCCGTTCCAGGTGCTTCGAGACCGAAAGCACTTGGATCCCCCGTTCGATGTTGGCGGGATCCCTACGGATCTCTTCCTGGACATGTCCGAACATGCGTCCGTGCATGGCGTCGACTTCGTCATCGGCCGCATAGATCGAGCGAGCGAGGGCGACGTCGACACTCACCAGTGCGTCGAGACTGTCTCGCACCATCGAGCGGACGCGGTCGACCATCAGGCCGAAGTCCTTGGGGACAGGGAGCCGAGCACCTGCGAGATGGCAGGCGCGTGCGGCGATGTTGGTTGCGAGATCGCCCATCCGTTCGAGGTCATTGTTGACCTTGAGGACAGTGATGATGAATCGCAGGTCGGCGGCGACAGGCTGGTGGAGTGCAAGCACTTTGAGGCACTCTTCCTCGACCGCCACCTCGCGGGCGTCGATCTCGGCGTCACCGGCGATGACTTCTTCGCCGAGTTCCTGGCGGCCCTCGACGAGCGCAACGGTTGCTTTGCGGATGGCATGCTCGACTAGCGAGCCGACAGCGAGGATTTCCTTCTTGAGGTGCTCGAGGTCGCGGAGCAGGTGCTTGACCATGCCGAGACTTTCGGCGGAGCATGTGAACTGACGATGAAGATCGCGTGAAACTGCCGCGCAGCGCTTCCGATCAGCGACTTCGCGTGTCTGCGAATCGGTAGCCGACGCCGCGAACGGTCTCGATGAGGTCGCGCTGAGCTCCGAGCTTTCGTCGGATGGAGCGGATGTGCACGTCGATGTTCCGCTCCAAGACGACCACGTGATCGCTGATCACTCGGCTGACCAAGTGAGCTCGGTCGAAGACGCGTCCGGGATGGGACGCGAGGAAGTAGAGCAGCCGAAACTCGGTCGCCGTGAAGTCACTTCGTTCGCCGTCGACGCTGACTTCGTGCCGTGTGGGGTCGATCACGACTCCCTGCACCGTGATGCGTTGGCCGCGGCCGGGTTCGCTCTTGCGCGGTTGCCCGCGGCGCAGCACCGCTTGAACGCGGGCAACGAGTTCGCGCGGGCTGAATGGCTTGATGATGTAGTCATCCGCACCGACGCCCAGGCCGAGCACGACGTCGCTCTCTTCGCCCTTGGCGGTTGCCATGATCACGGAGATGTCCCGCGTCACGGGGTCTTCCCGCATGTGGCGGCAGATGCTGACGCCGTCCATTCCCGGCAGCATGAGATCGAGAATGACCAGGTCGGGAGCTTCACGCGATACGACGGCGAGTCCTTCCTCGCCGTTGACCGCGGTCAGGACCTCATAGCCCTCACGCGCGAGGTTGTACTGGATCACTTCGAGGATGTCGGGTTCGTCTTCGATGACGAGGATCTTCTCTCGGCTCACTCTGGGGGCTCCGGTCTACATTCGTCGGTTGGTGGCACCAGTAGGTCACACCAGTAGCGAACTCCACGCACGTGTCGGATACGATACGCCCGATGGAGCGAATCCCCGAGACCGAGTGCATGGATACGCGCGAGGAGGCGCGCGACTACGCGGCGATGGATCACACCGAGGCCAACGCGTCGTTTGTGGCGTTCTTGATCGAGCACGGTTGCTCGCGCGGAGATCTGTTGGATCTTGGCACGGGACCTGGCGCGATTCCGATGCGGCTGGTCGAGCTTTGTCCTGACGTCGATGTGACGGCGACGGATATCTCTGGCGAGATGCTCAAGATCGCTCGGTTGAACGTCGCGCACGCCGGCTTGAGTCAGCGCATCCGGTTGATGAGTGCCGATGCCAAGTCGCTACCGTTTGGCGATGGCCATTTCGACGGTGTGTTTAGCAATACGATTCTGCATCACGTTAGCGATCCGGGTGCATTCTTTCGGGAGGCCAGGCGTGTTCTCAAGACGGCAGGGGCGCTGGTGATCCGTGATCTCGTGCGTCCCGCGGACCTCGCGCGTGTGGAGGCGTTGGTCGCGGCGCATGCTGCGACGGCGAACGACAGCCAGCGCAAGCTGTTTCGGGACTCGCTGCTAGCTGCCTATACCCTCGACGAGGTTCGTGCCATGCTGGCCGACTCCGGTCTTGCGGATGCCTCGATGGAGATGACGTCGGATCGGCATCTCACGATCTGGATCGACCCGCGTTGAGCTGCTCAGTCACGCTCGAGTTGCCGGCGCGGATGCTCCCCGGCGGTCCCGATGCGCTCTCTTGGCTCGCCGAGCGGGTGCGCGCTCTACCGGAGCGCGGTAGCGTTCGATTGGCGCATGCCTGGATGGCCGAGGCGTTGCCCGAGTTGCGGCCTGCACTCAGGGAGCTCGCAGACTCGGGGCGGCTCGAGCTGGGGACGGACTGGTCTGCGCTGAGCCCTTACGCATTGCTCGGGTTTCGGCCGCTCAACCGTGCGCTCGGCGCCAGTGTGCTTGCCGCGTGGCCCGGGGCGACGCCCGTTCCGAGTGTGTCTGCAGGCGACGGGGCGAGCCACGTGGGTCGTGCTGGGCTTTGTCTCGAGCAGCGCACGCTCGCCGACCGAATTGTCGCGAGGCTTGGTGGGGCGGCGATCGGGGCGGATCCGCGACCGTTGGCCGGGCCGCTGTTGGCGGCACTCAGTCCTGCGGGCATCGGCGGTGCCGGTGGTTGCGGGAGTGAGGCGCACGCGCTAGCAACGCTCGGCGAGTGCGCCAGGTTGCTCGGGTTGGACGCGGCGGAGTCTCCGTTGGACATGCAAGCTGCCGCGAGAGAGCGGCGCGGGGCGCGCCACTTGGAGCTTGGGGTCGGACCGCTCGTGCTGCGCCTCAGTCGCGGGCGCGGGTTCTCTTGGCAGCTCGGTGAGGCGCGAGTCGCTGCTGAGCTTTGCTCGCTCGAGGTGCAGGGCGACGCCGGCGGCCGGGCTGCGTTCGTTGCCAATCACCCGCCACGCCCACGCGTGTTCCGGGCTTCGGACATGAAGCGCCTGCTGCACGAGACTAACGCGAGTGGAGCGAGACTCGTTCTTGAGCGCGAACTCCGCCTGCCGAGGGATGCCACCGATCCCGATTCTCCGCATGGACGCACGCGCTGGCGGCTGGACATTCGAGCTGGCACGCGGCCCGGGCGCGTCGAGTTTCGAGTCGAACTCCACGACCCTGTTCCTGGCCAGCGCTATCGGTTGTGGTTCCCCGTTCCGTTCTTTCCCAGGCCTACGGGCCTCGTTGTCGTCGACGCGAGTGGCCGGACCAGGCGGATCGAGCAAGAGGGCGCGCTACAAGCGACGCCGGTGATGTCGCCGGTCTCTTTGCGCAACGGCACCACCGCCTTGGAGATCGGCGGACCCGGCGTGCGCGAGGTCGAGATCTTCCCGCGGGCGAATGACTACATTTGCGCGACTACGCTGCTGCGCACGCCGGCCGGAGAGGCGCCACCAGTCTGTTGCTCGCGATGGATCGGCGCGGTCTGGCGGAGCGTGAATCCATAACACGCTCGCCGCGCCAAACCGGCACGTGCAAGACCACGTTGGTCGGTGGGCTTCGACCGGGCTTTCTCCCGCCCGGCCGGGACCGCCTATCTGCTGGCCAGCTCGCGCTCACCCAGAAGCAGGGCGATGCCGCAGGCGAGCAGGGGCAGCCACAAGAGAACAAGCGTGTAGAGCAGCCCCGGGAAGTCCGTGAAGCCCCGCCAAAGGTGGAAGAAGAAAAAGACGAAAAAGGCCAGGGTCAGAAGGAGAACCCCCGTCGCCCTGGACCATCGCCGGACGGCGAAGGCAAGCAGGATCAGGGGCAGGGGCACCAGCGCCTCCATCGCCATCGCCACCGGCTCGCGCGCGTGGGAGAGGATGACGAAGAGGAGCCAGAAGGAGCCGAAGGTCAAGAGCACGCGGAAGGACGCCTTGACCGCGCCCCAGAACTCGAAGAGATAGCTCAGGAAGAAGACCATCAGCATCACGCTCAACAGAACGGGAGCCTGGACCTGAAGGTCGTCGAGGTTCAGGTTGTTCCAGCCGTTGGCGATGATGATCGCAAACAGCAGGACGCCCGCGGCGAGGAAGGCGCGGTAGCCCGCTTCGTGGATCAGCCGGAGCTGCAGCTCGTCCCGATCCCTGAGCAGTCTCAGCTGGCGTAGGATCCCCGGACCGAATAGGCCTGCCGCCGCGAGGACCATCCACCCCTTGTGGATGGTCACCCCGGCTATGAGACCCACCGCCGTGAGCAGAACACTGGTCCAGGTCAGAGGGGAGAGAGAGGCCAGTGATCGGGGGAATCCGGGGAGAGAATGGTGGCTCATTTTTCCTCCTGTGGTTCTGGGTTCTCTGCCGGGTCTTTCAGGCGAAAGAGTGCCTCGACCGGGACCGCGAAGACCCGCGCCAGCAACAGTGCCAACTCGATGGAGGGCCGGTATTTCCCCTTCTCGATCGAGATGATCGTCTGGCGCGTAACCCCCACCCGGTCAGCGAGCTGCTGTTGGGTCATGCCTCCGGCCGCCAGGCGGTGGTCCTTCAGGAAGGTCTCGATCCAGGTCCTGTTCGCCATGCCTGAAATGTAAGGCAAGCTTTACGTTTTGTCAAGCAAGCTTTACATTTCCGCCGGTCTCGCGGAAGGCAGCATCCTCGGCGCAGCTTGGCGATGCCCGGAGGCTTCCCCGCGAGCCGCGGTCGGCTAGCGAGAGCTACGGCCAGCCGCGCCAGCGCATGGCCACGTTGCAGCGCTCGTACGCAACGCCAAAGCGCTGCAGGATCTCGGCGTCATGTTCGAAGCCATACTTCCGGTACAGATGGATCGCCGCCTCGCACTTCTTGTTTGTCAAGAGGAACAGCAGGTCGATCTGCATCTTCTCGGCCTCCGCGAGAACCGCGGCCAATAGAAACCCGCCCGCTTTGGCCCCGCGTGCACTCTCGAGGACGCCCATCTTGGTCAGCTCGAAGATGCCCTCACCGCGCTTCATCAACGCGCAGGTCCCCACGATCCCCAGTGTGTCGTGCTCGACGAACCAGATTCGGCCGCCGGGCTCGATGACCGACTCGATGGGTGTGTTCAACAGTGCTCGATCCGAAGCCTCCATTGCAAACATCGCCTCGATCCACTGCTCATTGATCGAGCCAAAAAGCCGCGCCAGCTCGGGCCGAAATGGAATCACTCGAAGACGATCGTGGGCGTGCGCCATCTGCCAATTCTCCCATAGGCGAGCAGCTGTTGCACGTATGGGATCGGCGCTGTTTGGCGTAAGCTGGTTCCATGACCCATCCCACAGGCAACGGCCCGCTTTCGCTCGAGAAGCACCCCGCGCACCTCGGCCTCGGAGCGACCACGATTCCGCAGCCGGAGTTCACTCGTCAGATGGATTGGTACATGGACTACGGTCGTCGGCACGGCGCCGATGGACCCGACGGGCGCTTGCTCTCCATGCACACGTTCGACCAATCGTGGGATAGCTGGGAAATGCATCCGCACGGCTCCGAGGTAGTAATTGTCACCGCCGGCGAGTTGACGCTCGTTCAGGAGAAGGATGGCATCGAGACAAGAGTCGAACTCTTGGCCGGCGAATACGCGATCAACCAGCCGGGAGTCTGGCACACCGCAGATGTCGATGGGGTCGTGACCGCGGTGTTCATCACATCCGGTGAAGGGACTCAACAACGACCGCGCATCGCGCCCTCGCCCGCAACTACGAACTGACTCTTACGCGGCTCCTTACTTAGGCCAGAAGCGCTCGTGGATGCGGATGGCGCGGCGTAGCGAGTCGGCCGATTGGATCAGCTTGCGGCGGATGTCTTGCGGCATGGTTTTGTCTTGCTCGAAGCGCTTGACGATCGCGAGTGCTTCGGGGGACGCATGGGCGTTGATGAACGCGTCGATCCACGCCGGCATGAAGAAGATCTTGCGGTGTTCCTTGATCCACTGGACGTTCTTTAGGGCGGGTTCGAGGTAGGGCAGTGTCAGGACGTCTTGGCCCGGCCAATGGAATGTGCTCAGGCTTGTCTGCACCCACTGCTCGGGTGGATTCTCGGGGTTGAGGTAGGACTCGAAGTAGTGGGCCTTGGTCTCGGCCGATGGCTTCGCCGCCCGGGCGAGGTAGGCGTACTTGGCGACGTCGCCCTTGGCAGTCTTCTCGAGTTTCTGGAGCAGCGGCTGGGCGCTTGCGTCGTTTGCTGCGAGCAGCGCGGTCACGGCGAGGAAGCGATCCTGCGTCCCGAGTTTCAGGCCTGGGACCGAGTGCTTCCCCGCAGCGAGCTCGCGACAGAGATCCAGCGTTTGCTTCGATTTCGCGAACCGCACGAGCGCACGAAACGTCTGCAGCTCGAGTCCCGTGAGTTCGCCATGCAGCAACTGGGTACGTAGCTGGTCGTCCAGGTTCTTGCGCCACGTCTCGCGGCCGGCCGGGGCCAGATAGCGGGCGATGGTCTCGGTGGCGGCCGCAACGAGGCTCGCGTGAGTGAGGGGGTCGCGCTCGCGCTCGAGCAGCGTGACGGCCACTTCGACGAATTTCTGCGGCGCGAGTTCGGCTTCGCGCAGGGAGTCATACAGCGCACGAAAGGCGATCGCTCGTAGCAGTGGGTCGCGGAAGGGGAGCTGTGCATCCATCAGGATGCCGGGTAGCGCGCGCACAGTCTTTGGGTCGAGCAAGAACAATCCGTAGGCGTAGTCATTTGGATTCAGCAGCACCCATTGCGGCGTTGGCTTGCCGACCATCCGAGGGACGTCGGTGATGGTTGCGTCGCTCTGGACATGGACCCTGTAGGGCTTGCTCGGATCGAGAGGGTTTTCGGCCAGCAGGTCCAGCTGGAGTGGCCAGGGAGTCGTTGGCCACCCTTGCGCCGAGGTCTGCTGAATCCGGAAGCGCGTGACCTTGCCGTCCTTGTTCTCGATGACGGCGCGTACCTTGGGCATACCTTTGCCCAGGATCCACTTGTGGGACCACGGCGCGAGATTCTTCGCGCCGGCCGCTTCGAAGCACGCGAGGAGGTTGCTCCAGCGCGCATTGACGAATGGGAACTGCTTGAGGAACCGGCGCACGCCGTCGCGAAACACTTCGCGCCCGATGCGATGATCCAACTCACGCAGCACCGAAGGCGCCTTGTTGTAGACGATCGGTCCGTAGTTCGACTTGGCGTTATCCAGGTTGTCGAGGCTCTGCCAAATTGGAACGGTTCCAGGCGTCGCGTCGACACGGTAGGCCGCCGGCTTGACCGTTTGATGGAAGCGGAGCCACGCGTTCTTGTCCGGCTCGAGTGCGGCCAGGACCATGTAGGCCATGTAGGTTGCAAATCCCTCCTTGAGCCATAGGTCATCAAACCAGCTCATCGTGACGAGGTTGCCGAACCATTGGTGTGCGACCTCGTGATAGACGAGCGTGCTGCGCCGCATGGATTCGACTGCCGTTGGTTCGTGGTCGAACACGAGCGCCGATTCGCGGTAGAAAATCGCGCCGGCGTGCTCCATGCCTCCATACGGGAACCCAGGGCAGAGCACCATGTCGAGCTTGGAGAACGGGTAGCGTGATGCGAAGTAGCGCTCGTACCAACGCACACTGTCGAGGTGCATGGCGAACAGCCGCTCGCTGTCGAGTCGTGGCAGCTTGGACTTGCGTAGAAGGATGCGCAACGGCTGCTCGTCGTCCGGGAGTTTCTCGAGCGAGAAGTCGACTACGGGGCCGCGAACGACGGCGAATGGTCCGGCGGCGAACGCGAACAGGTAGGTCGGCAGCGGCTCGGTCCCCTGGAAGTCCCAGAGTTTGCGCTGTTTGCCGAGCGCATGCGCAGCGAGCGTCTTGACCGGCGTGGCCAAGCGCTCGTTGGCGACCGCCGTCCAGTCAGCCGGTGTCGTCAACTTGAGATTGAACATCGCCTTGAGATCCGGCTGGTCGAAGCAAGGGAATAGCCGGTGGGCGTCGGCCGGGACGACGAGCGTGTAGAGGTACTCGGCGTTGTCCTTGGTGTCGTGATAGACCGTGAGCGGCGTGCCGGTCGTGGCGACGCGGGCCTTGAACCTCGCGGTCAGTCGATTGCGCCCGGGTAGGATGTGGCGACCCGCGAAAACGATGTGGTCGTGCACTCGGCGCATGTCTCGAGGTTCTGGCTCGTGGCCATTCAGCACCACGTCCTCGAGCATATCTCCAGCCCAGTCGAGCACGAGGTCTTCGGCACGAACCGCGCTGAACCGGATCTCGATCTTGCCGGCGACCTCCTGCATCCCGGAGCGCAGGTCGAACTCCAGGCCGTAGCTGATGATGCCGATGCGCTCGAGTCGCCGCTTGGCAAGCGCATGACTGATACCTGGGGCGGGATCCTGAAACGTCAGAGCGGACATGGTTACAACCAGTGCGAAGCAGAGCATGATCACAGCTTAGGGCCCGCGCAAAAATAACTTCGCAGTTTCGACCGGGTCTCGTCGCCGCTGGCGGCGTTGCGCTCCCTCGGCGAGGCCGTGGCCTCGCCTGCGTCCGCGCGCCTTGCCAGCGACCGTGCTCGCAGGAAAGCTGCGAGCACTCGACGATCCCTCGCCCGAAACTACGAACTTCTTCTTGCGCGAGCCCTTGGGCCCTGCGCAAAAATAACTTCGCAGTTTCGACCGGGTCTCGTCGCCGCTGGCGGCGTTGCGCTCCCTCGGCGAGGCCGTGGCCTCGCCTGCGTCCGCGCGCCTTGCCAGCGACCGTGCTCGCAGGAAAGCTGCGAGCACTCGACGATCCATCAGTCTGTTTCGTCGTCTCCTGCATCGCCGCGAATGCGCTTGGCGACTTCGCGCACGACGTCATGCTCCGGTGCCAGGGTCTCGGCGATCTCCAAGGCCTCGTGGGCTTGATCCATGGCGCCGGTTTGGAACAGCAGCAGGGATAGGTTGGCGTGCCAGCCGGCCTCGGCCGGTTCGAGTTCCACGGCCGTGCGGAGCGCTGCGATGGCCTCTTCTGTCTTGCCGATCCGGCTTGCAGCGGTCGCTAGCTTGGCGAAGATGCTCGCCTGGTCGCGGCGTGCCGCGGCTGCCTTGCGGAATGCGTCGAACGCGCTCGCATGGTCTCCGCGCAAAGCGTGTAGTTTTCCAGCGAAATAGAACGCGGGCCAGAACTGTGGAACCTCGTGCGAGATCGTCTCGAGAAAGCGCTGGGACGCTGCGAGTTCGTCGCCGTCTTGCGTGAGCTTGGCAGCAGACTCCAACTCGGCCTCGAAACCGGGGAACAGCAACTCCGTGAGATACTGCGCGCCGATGTCGCGGCGGTTCGGATCCTCTACGTGTGGGACGGATGCCCTGAGCGCCGATTTTGCTGCCGCGTCCTGGCCGCTAAGTGCAAGGCAGATGCCGAGGTCCAGTCGATCCTCCGGCTCGCGGATCTGGTCGCACAGATCGAGCAGCAAGTCTTTGACGTCGGTTGGCGGGGTGACCAGGTTTTCCTCGAGATGTTCGCTGAGGTAACGCAGCATGACGCCGCCGCGACCTTCGTCTTCGTCCCACTCTCCTGGGTGTAGCCGTTGCTCCGAGATTCGGCGCAGACCGCGCAGGACTTTGTCCCACGCTCCTTCCGGGTTGTCCTCGCTGAAATCGAGTCGTGCGAGGTGTCCAAGAAAGTCCGGGTGTCCGTCGACGCGCAGGCCGGTCAACCACAGGCTGCGCGCTTCGAACATCTCGCCTCGGTTTGCGAGCAAGATGCCAAGCGTCTCGAGTGCGGCAGCCGGCGGATCGGGCTGTGTGATCGCAAGCCGCAGCCAATCTTCGGCGCGGCTTCCTTCATCGAGTGCGACCAAAAACTCACCGATCGCCGTTGCCGCGACTTTGTCGGACGGGTACGCAGCATACGCACGATCCAGGAGATCGAGTGCGTCCGTTTCGCTCATCATGAGGCTGCTCGTGGCGTCGCGCAGCGCGATATGCAGCCGACGCAGCGCGATACCAAAGTCGGGGTCCTGCTCGAGGGCCTCGACGAACGGCATGAGCAGCTGGCACGGATCGCGTTCACCGAGCACTTCGGGGTCGAGCCAGGCAACGCCCTCGAGGCCGTGCAGGAAGTGCATGAATGCCGAAGGGTTTTCTGTCCCCAGCCGATCCCAGGACAATCGGCTCACCGGAAGAGCGAACTCCTGGGCGATCTTGCGAGCGAGCGTGAAGCACGACTCGCCAGGATTGCGCAGGTTCAGCTGCCACGGGCACGACGTGGACTCCAGGCCGTCCTGGTCGCGGATCAGTGTGAGGTCGATCTCGAGTCCACCTTCGAGGCTGGATTTGCGATCCCGCTCCAGCAGAGATGCTCGCTCATCGTCGAGTGTCCGGGTCGATCGCAGTGTTCCCACGATTGCGGCACGGACGCCTTCGACCGGGAGGAACGACATGATGTCCCCGGGTGCTGGGAGCTCCGTCCACTCGGCCCAGTCTCCCGTTGGAATCCCGTTTTCGTCCGCGGCGCGCATCTCGAGCAGCCCGGCATGCTCCTGGCCGTCCTCGTTGAGGCAGATGCAAAGAAAGTCAGGAATGCGGCGCGCAAGCAGGCCACTGCCCATCCCGCCGATCTGAATCGGCGTGGGTTCGCTGAACGGAAAGAAGAAGATGCCCGGGTACTCCATCTGTTTGCACCCTTAGATAGTGCGACCTGCCCGTGTGGGTTTCGTAGGTAACGCGGTTTCGCAGACAGCGTGGCTCTGGAGGTCTCGTGGTTCTGGAGATATCGGGGTTTCGAAGGTCACGGGATAAGGAGGATCTTCCCGTGTCCTTCAGATTGGGCCATCCTCGCTCGGATCGCAACACTGCGTCCGAGTTGCGATCCGATCTGCGGCGCTGGTCGCTCAGCGTCGTCGTAGGAGCCATGCGCTGAAATAGGAGGTGCGCAGTTGTGCAGCGTCGAGCGGCGGCGGTCCGAACTTGGCGTCTTCGACGGGCTTGTAGTTGGCGTCGACCCACTCCATGACCTCACGGCCGTAGCTCATCCCGAACAGCGGGAGATCGTATTCGTCGGTCGTGCGACCAAGTAGGGCGATGGCATCGGGTTTACCCTCCGTAAGCCAGTTTGTGATTCGATCCTTGCCGAACATGATGAACTCGGGTGGCATGAAGTTGACCACCGGGGTCGGGTTGCGACGTCGTGCCAGGTAGTTGAGCAGCACACCCTCGGGCAGTGCAACGAGCGTCGCTTGCGGCGGCAGTCGATGGATTGCCTCGAGCAGTGGGGCGAGCGCCAGTGCGTAGTGATGCGTTCGAAAGCGATCGACTCCTTCGCCAAGCGAGTAGCTCTTGGCGGCGAGCTTGTCGGCATACACACTCCCATGTCCGATGGCGATGATGCCCAGCACTGCATATCCGGCCGCGCGAAACGTCCACGCGTGGCCACCTCGCCGGGCGATCCAGCGCGGCACCCACTCGAGCATGGCGACGAAGCATACGAGGACGGCGGGGGCAGCCAAGACGAACCCGTAGTGATGGACCCTGGTCTGCAGGATGATCTTCGCGAGCGAACCGAACGCCAGGGCCACGAGGACGAGAGTGGCGTTGGCTCGCGAAATGTGTTCGTCCCGGGCGCGCTTCCCGAAAGCCGCGATGATGGAGACCACGAGAATCACCGACATCCAGACTGTCAGCGGGAGGTAGGCGAACTCCCACGCGGTGTCGCCCCGCGTCCACAGCACGAGTGTGCCTGCGAAGACCGCGAGTGCTGCGATGCCACGATGCCGAACGCGTGGGCGGAGCAGGAGGGCGATGATGAGCGGCGGCGAAAGAACGAGTAGGTGGATGCCGAACCAAACGAAGATCCCTGTGAGACGTGCGGCGGGATCGTCCAGCCCCATGGATCGCTGGTAGAACGTCTGCGACGAGAGTTCCGGATTGAAGGCGTGCATCCATCCGCCGAGCGTTGCGGCACCCGCGTCAGCCAGCGGCATCGCCGTGGCGAGCAGGCCGAAGGCCAGGAGCGGAGGGACCAGCGCTGCGCCGACGAAGACTGCCGCGTGCTTGGCAAGTGCGCCGCGCCGTCCGCGAG
>CAYSWE010000045.1:0-15791 GCA_964434515.1 uncultured Phycisphaerales bacterium
AAGGATGCCGGCGCGGACGAAGCCGACACGCCGAAGAAAAAGAAGAAGAAGAAGAAAAAGAAGAAGAAGCGGCGGCGGCGGCACTAATCCCGAGGAACGACTCCATGCCCTCCAACTCACGCAAGGCGTTCGGCGAACTCCGCTGTCTTCGTTACGCAAGCCGCGTGCTGCGTGGCAACGCGCTCGGTGATCCGACGGAGCGCGATGTCTGGGTCTACTTGCCTCCTGGGTATAGCACCGGAGAGGAGCGTTACCCGGTGCTCTATGGGCTGGCGGGCTTTACTGGCCGTGGCCGAGGAATGCTCAACGACAGTCCGTGGTCGCCAGGCCTCGATCTCCGCATGGACCAGCTGATCGCTGCGGGCGAGGCGGAGCCGGCGATTCTCGTGCTGCCGGACTGCTTCACTCGGCTTGGCGGGAGCCAGTATCTGAACTCGACGGCGACAGGCCGCTACGAGGACTACCTTGTGGACGAGCTCATCCCGTTCGTCGACGCGAACCTAAGGACTCTCGGCGATGGCCATCGGGGTGTGTTCGGAAAGTCGAGCGGGGGCTACGGTGCTCTGCGGCTGGCCATGTCCCGTCCGGGCGTTTTTCAGGCGGTCGCCAGTCATTCGGGTGACGTCGCATTCGAACTTTGCTATGCGCCTGACTTTCCGCGCGTTGCTCGGACGCTGGCGCGCGACGGCGGCATCGGGTCGTTCTTGACGAGCTTCGGAGTTGCCGACAAGAAGACTTCCGACCAGATCGAGGTGCTCGAATTGCTGGCTATGGCCGCGGCCTACTCGCCCAATCCGCAGGCAGAGCACGGCTTCGACCTACCGTTCGATTTGCATGACGTGTCCCTGCGTCCCGACGTCTGGGCTCGATGGCTCGCGCACGATCCTCTGCGAATGCTGGGCGACGCGTCGCATGCGGAAGCTCTGCGCTCCCTACCGGTGCTGTTCCTCGATGCCGGGTTGCGCGATCAGTACAACCTGGATTTTGGCGCGCGCCGCTTCGTGGCCGAGTTGGATCGACTTGGCATTCGGTATCGCCACGAGGAGTTCGACGACGATCACTTCTCGTTGTCCTATCGGTACGACCGCTCGCTGCCACTGATGAGTCGGATGCTGCTGTAGCGATCCAGCCCCGCGGCGACCCACAGAAACGGCAGGAGCACCAAAGTTTTTCGGATCGAACCGAAACGCTTGGCCCGTTCGCGCGAGATAGCTCTTGCACGAAGTGAAACATGGAGGAGTGCATGAGCGAGAACGATTACAATCAAGTGGATTTCGACTTCGACCAGTCGCCGGAGCAAATGGATTTTCAGACCGTCGCGCCGGGGACCTACCTGTGTTGTGTTGGTGAGGCGCGGCCGGGGCTTACACGGAGCGGTCACACGCGCTGGGGGCTCAAGTATGTCGTGGCCGAAGGCCCGGACATTGGGCGGGTCGCGGCCTGGGATGGGCTCACATTCTCGCCGAAGGCAGCCGGGCGGACGCGGCAGGTACTCGCCGCACTTGGACTGCCGCACGCGGGACGGATTCAGCTGTCCGCGGCCGACATCCTTGGGCGGCGCGCCTTTGTGACCGTGGAGCGCGGTACTTACGTCAATCCGGTTTCCGGAGCCACCACCAAGCGCAACGTCGTGCCCTACGGCGGCGTGCACCCGGCGGACCGTGCGACCAGCGCCGGTGGTGAGCCGCAGAGTTCGGTGGCGGAGACGACCGCGGCCCGACGAGATCCGGGCGCTGAAAACGGCGAGTTGCCGTTCTGAACGGGTTCGTCGCTTAGAGTGTTGTCGATGGCGCAAGCAGAGCACAGCCCGAGCGACGAACAACGAGCGGCAGCCGCGCGAGCCGAAGAGCTCGCGCGCCAGATTCGCCGGCACAACGACCTCTACTACAACGGGGGTGCACCGGAGGTCAGCGACAGTGCGTACGACGCGTTGGTGCGCGAGCTGCGCGAGCTCGAGGCACGGTTTCCCGAGCTGGCCCATGCGGATTCGCCGACGCAGACGGTCGGGGCTCGGCCTCGGGTGCGCGGCGCTGCTCCGGTTGCACACATCGTGCCGATGTTGAGTCTCGAGTCCCTGACGAGCGACGACGAGGTCCGGGAGTTCGATGCGCGGATCCAAAAGGCGCTCGGCCATGATGAGGATCGTCCCATCGACTATGTCATGGAGCCCAAGTACGACGGTGTCAGCGCGAGCTTGCTGTATGAGCACGGTAGGTTGGTTCGTGGGCTGACGCGAGGTGACGGTCGGAACGGCGAGGACATCACGCCCAACCTGCTGAAGGTGGCTGGGATTGGTGATCGGCTCGGCGGCTCGGCTGATTCGTGGCCCGAACGCGTGGAGATTCGCGGCGAGGTGCTCCTCAGCAAGCAGCGCTTCGAGGAGCTGGGCGCCGAGCGCGAAGCAGCCGATGACGTCCCGTTTCGAAACCCGCGCAACGCCGTTGCTGGCGCCCTGAAGCGTCTTGATGCCAGCGGCCTCGATGGCCTCGGGATGAGCTTCTTCTTCTGGGGGGTTGGTGAGTTGCGTGGGGCTCCTGGGTTGGAGACGTATGTCGAGTTGACCGAACGTGTCATGGACTGGGGATTTCCCGTCAGCCCGCAGCAGAAGGTCGTGCAGGGTGTTGCTTCGGCCATCGAGTATCACGACACCCTGGAGGCGGGGCGTGATGGATTGCCGTACGAGATGGATGGTGTGGTTGCGAAGGTCTTGGCCTTCTCCGATCAACACGCGCTTGGCCGTACGGCCCGAGCTCCGCGTTGGGCGTGGGCCCACAAGTTTGCCCCGCGGCGAGCCTGGACCACGGTCGAGGACATCGTCGTCCAGGTCGGGCGCACGGGTGCGTTGACGCCCGTCGCGCAGCTTGCCGCTGTCCAGCTTGCTGGCGTCACGGTGCAGCGCGCGACGCTGCACAACTTCGATCTCTTGGCCAGCCGCGATGTCCGCGTTGGTGATCGGGTTGAGATCGAGCGCGCCGGGGATGTCATTCCCGAGGTCGTCCGCGTGGATGTCGAGGCCCGGACTCCGAGCAGTCGCAGCTTTGCCCTGCCGGAGCACTGCCCTGTCTGCGGTGAGACAGTCGAGAAAGAGGGGGCGTTTCTCTACTGTACGAACATCGATTGTCCGGCGCAGTTGCGCGAACGGCTGGTCCATTTTGCCAGCCGACGAGCTCTCGACATCGATCGTCTCGGGGCGAAGTACGTGGATCAGCTGTTCGATGCGGGTTGGATTCGCGGCGTCGCGGACATCTATGATCTTCCGAACCAGCGCGAGGCAATTCTCGCTCTCGAGCGATGGGGAGAGCAGTCTTTCGCGAACCTCGTGGCGGAAATCGAACGAGCTAAGAGACCACCGTTGGAACGGTTTCTGTACGGGCTTGGGATTCGACAGGTTGGCGAGAAAGTGTCGCGCGATATCGCCGAGGCGTTCGGTGATCTTCCATCGATTCGCAAGGCCACGGTCGAGCAGCTAGTCGAGGTCGACGGCGTCGGGCCGAAGGTAGCTGCCGAGATCGTGCACTTCTTTGGGCTCCCCTCGACGCGAGATTTCTTCGAGCGCCTCCGTGAACTCGGCGTGGAGGTTCAGGCGATGCCGACACGCGGTCGGTCCGAGGCGGCGCCGCTGGCCGGACGCGTGTTCTGCTTTACCGGAAAGCTCGAGACACTGTCCCGGGATCAGGCGCGCGAGCGCGTCGAGGAGCTCGGCGCGACGACGGCATCTGGAATCTCCAAGCGCGTGACGGATGTCATCGCTGGCCCGGGGGCAGGCACGAAGCGCGAGAAAGCGGAGAAACTCGGCCTTCGGATCCTAGACGAGGCAGAGTGGCTTGCCATGCTCGCTGACGTCGCCCGCACCGAGCAAGGCTGATGCGGGAGGAGTCGCGTGGCTGCCTACGGACGATCGCGATCCAGGTCGCGTTTGGCTGCGTGCTCGGAGTCGTGCTCTACGTGGTCTCTCTGTTGGTGCAGCTGTATTTCTAGGATCCGCGAGTTCGAGTGGCTATTTCGAAGAGGCGGTCTCGCTTTCTGCGTTCGTGGCCTTGGAGTGCCCGCGCCGACGCATCCGGCTCGCGCGTCGCTCGGATTCGAGCTCACGCCTGAGTTCTTCAGTTTCGCTGCGCCTACGTGCCACTTCCAGCTTGTAAGCGTCGGTCAGGTCGGTCCGGCTGCCTCGGGCGCGAGTTCGGGCGGCCTCTTCGTCGTAGACGGGTGTGCCTGGCAGCAGTGCGACGAGGCAAGACGCCGACTCAGGAAGCTCGAGCAACGCCTTCTTTGGGACCTCGACGTACTGTCCAGCGCCCACCAGGCCGTGCCGACCGCTCCAGCGCACCGCAGGACCCGTGACCAAGGAGCCGTCCTCGTCCAACAGGTAGGTGGGAGTGACATCAAAGTAGCGGCAGAAGGCACGCAACAGCGGTAGGCTCGGCTGCGATAGCCCCTGCTCGATGTTGGAGATCGTTGCTTGGCGGATCTTGAGATCTTTCGCCATCACGGTCTGCGTGACCTTTTTGACTCGCGTTCGAAGGTAATACAGCTTGAGGCCGAGGCTCATGCGTCGCTCCAGGCAATCGGATCGAGGAAACG
The DNA here is from genome assembly GCA_964434515.1 of uncultured Phycisphaerales bacterium. GTDB lineage: Bacteria > Planctomycetota > UBA1135 > UBA1135 > CAYSWE01. The sequence goes on from CAYSWE010000045.1 coordinate 4,582, forward strand.
GGTCGGTAAATCACTAACACCGTATATTGAAAGCGTGGTTCCCGCCAGACCCAACTTTGGTCAAGCCTAAGTCTTGGCCAGTATTGATGTTGCGTCCGACGCAGCCTCCCGTGTTGGCGAATCCAACGGTGCTGACGCCAGCGGCACCGAGACGGTCGGGCTGGCAATCAGCGATGATGTGTGGCGAAGGGAAAGCAGCGTCGGGGCTGGTTCCGAGCTAGTTGATGCCAGCCTTACGCGAGACGGAGAAAGCAAGGCCAGCAATCTGTCACCTCGAGCCAGGTTCGTGCTATACCGTCGCTAGTCCCGATTGCTGCCCCTGCGGCGGTCTGACGGGCGTATTGCGGCGCGCAGCCGAGAGCTGAGCGGAGTAGAATCAACCACAGAAGAATGCAAAAAAATTGCGTGGTTGTCGATTCCGGTTCGGTTCGCACTGCGTAAGACCGTCGCTCATCTATCCTGTCACAACGTCGCTTCTTGAACGTCCCCGCCCCCAACAACGACGAGCGCGTGCGCCTGCACGCCGTCGGCCCTGTCTTGCCGCTCCAGGATTTCGATCCACACGGTCCAGCAGGCAGACACTCGGGTGCAGTGCCGTCCGTGAATCTGACGTTCCCTTCCCCCCCAAGTGGATCCGATCATGAGAATTCGATTGCCCCAGGCGGGCGCATCCTGCCTTGCCCTCGTCGTCACGGCCGCAATGGCCAGTTCATCGCTTTCAGCCCAAGCAACAGGCGTTGCCCAGGCGACGGCTACCGAGCAAGCAAAGAGCGTGCAAGATCGACCGATGTCGGTCGCGCCGCGTGAACGGCAGACCGTCAAGAACGAGTTCATCGTTCACTTCAAGACCCGCAGCTTCGATCTGAGCAAGTTCCGCGCCGCGATCCTGGCCAACATGTCCGCCGAAAAAGTCGACGCGATCGTTGCCGCCATCGCCGTCAAGAACGAGGCGGAGCGAGCCAGCTTCGTCGACGCCATCGAGCAGCTTGGTGGTACCGTCAAGGAAAACTGGTGGGTCATCAACTCGTCCTGGGTTGCCATTCAGGCGAATCAGCTTGCCGCCGTGAAGGCGCTGCCGAACGTCGCGTCGGTCGAGCCGAACTACGTCTGGTATCCGATGCTGCGCGACTCGACCAACGCCAGCAACCACAACTCCGACGCCGCCAACCTGATGCGCGGTCTCGGCGGAGCACTCGTGAATGGACGTGGGATCACGGCCGCGGTGCTCGATACGGGCATCGACGCCAACATGGGCGGCACCGGTCGTCCACACCGTTCGTTCTTCGTAAACGGCGATCCGAACAACAAGACCGGCGGCGGCCTCAGCGGCAGCCGTGTGCTCCTGGCGGCCAGCCTCGGCTTTGGGAGCGAGGACGACAACTCGCACGGGACCATGGTTTCTTCGTGCATCGGTAGCGCATGGGGCCGCGATTCGGGCTTCGCGCCGGGCGCCGGAATCGTGAGCTGGAAGGTGAGCGCCAACCGGCAGGGCGGTTCCAACTCGGGAATCATCACTGGTGGCTGGCAGCGGGTCATGTCGAACCGCGCTCGTTACAACATCAAGGTGGCGAACAACTCCTACTCGGGTAGTCCCAGGTTCACGGAGACGACCCAGCGAACTCTCGACTCGGTCGCGCGCAACGGCGATGTGCTGATCTGTTTGCCCGCCGGCAACAGTGCCACGAACCTCAACGGCACGCAGGCCGGATACAACGCCATCAGCGTCGGCTCGAACAACAAATACTCGACCCGCGTGTCGAGCTTCAGCGGGCGCGGCACGAGTCCGGTCGGCAAGGCCGTTCCGGACCTGGTCGCGATTGGCTCCGGTGTCATCATGACGGCGTTCGATCGGGAGAACTCACTGTTCCGCGCCAGCGGAACCTCGTTCTCGTCGCCGAGCTGCGCCGGCGCCGCTGTCCTGGTGCGCCACGCAAACACCAAACTGACCGCCATGGAGACCAAGGCGATCCTGATCAACTCGGTGCGCCCCAATACGACCAACGCGAGCCTCGGCGCTGGCGTCCTGCAAGCCGATCGCGCCGTTGCCGCCGCGATCAAGAAGCAGGTCCTCACGAGCAAGCTGACGACCAACAAGAAGTCGGAGAACTTCCGCTTTCCGGTGCAGCGAGGCGCGTTTCACTCCGTGACCGTGACCTGGTTCCGCCAGAACTTCTCGAGTGGCGCCAACGACAACCTGGACCTCACGATCTTCGATCCACAAAACCGGATCGTTGGCAGCTCGAAGCGCGGCTCGGCCAACTCCTATGAGCGCGTCGGATTCACCGCCGCCGCCACCGGAACGTACCGTGCGGTTGTCGACGGCAGGCTGATCAGCGGCTCGGTCGACTACGCAATCGCTGGCGCAGGAACGCCGGTCCCGCCGAAGAAGCCAACGCTCGCGACCATCAGCCCGAAGCAGCGACCGATCGCAAGCTTTGGCTTGGTCACGCTGACCGGCACCGATCTTGACACGGTGGATTCGGTCTTGGTCGGCTCGGCCAAGGTTTCGCCGACGACCGCGACCGCGACCAAGCTGACGTTCTCGCCGCCGCTGGCCACCGCGATCGGCCCTGTGACCGTCACGGTGCACAACCCCGCGGGCACGAGCAATGGCCTGACCTTGACCTACGTTGGTCAGCATCCGCCGAAGCTCGACGCACTGCCGCTGCTGTTCACGGGTACGGTGTACACCGACAGCCTCTTCAACGACGCCGGTTGGGTTGGCCTCAACTACTTGTCCGGTTCGAATGCTGCCAGCAAGGCACCAGGCCTGGTCGATCTGGGCATTGGCGCCAACTTCACGAACCTTGTGCTGTTCAACGTCTTTGTCTGTAACAAGGGCGGATTTGCCAGCTTCAGCTGGAAGATGCCTCCCGGCTTCATCGGCCTGACGTTCTACTACCAGACCGCGTCGTTCGACCCGAAGGCTCCTAAGTTCCCGCTCGAGACGAGCAACGTCGTGACGCGCCGCGTCATCCTGTAGCGGATCCGTCCGTAACAAACTCGGCGGGGAGGCTGCGCCACGACGGTTGCAGCCTCCCGGTTCTGCAGGCCGGCACTTGCGCGTAGCATGCGGGCATGGCTCGCAAGCGCATTTGCGTCGTTCACACCGGCGGCACGATCGGCATGAAGCGGTCGGGCGGCGCTTGGTCGCCGGCTCCTGGCTACGTCGAGCAGCAGCTCTGTGAGAGCCGGCTGTTCCATCGCGACGAGGTGCCGGACTGGGTCGTCGAGGACCTCGAGCCACTGCTCGACTCGGCCGACATGGTCCCGACCGACTGGCTGCGCATCGCGCGGCGGATCGAACAGCGACTCCCGGCGTTTGATGGCATCGTCGTCCTCCACGGAACGGACACGATGGCCTACACGGCGTCCGCGCTCTCCTTCATGCTCGAGCACCTGGACAAGCCCGTGATCCTGACGGGATCGCAGGTGCCGCTTTCGGAGCTGCGCACCGACGCCTGGCGCAACCTCCTCACCTCGATGCTCATTGCCGCCGGCGAGCCCCTGCCTGAAGTGGCTGTCTACTTCGGGGACGCGCTTTATCGGGGCAACCGGACGGTCAAGACCGACTGTTTTGGCTTTGACGCATTCGCCTCACCGAACTACCCGATCCTCGCAACCGCTGGCGTGTCGATCGAAGTGCACCGCAGCCGCGTGCGCGTGGCGGGATCGGGAAATGCGTTGGTGCTCCACGAGCACATGGCACCGCATGTCGGAGGCCTCTGGCTGTTCCCGGGGATCACGGCGGAGATCGTCCACAACTTCTTGCTGCCGCCGCTGCGAGCCGCCGTCATCCAGGCGTATGGAGTTGGCAACGGGCCGGCGTCCAACCCGGCGATCCTGGCAGCGTTTCGCGAAGCCAGCGAACGTGGCGTCGTGCTGGTGGATTGCACGCAATGTCTCACGGGGCGCGTGCAGATCGAGGACTACGCGACCGGTCGTGGTCTTGCCGGAGCAGGACTTGTGAGTGGCCACGACATGACGCATGAGGCTGCACTGACGAAGCTCAGCTACCTGATCGGCCGCGGCTATGCGCCAGACGAAGTTCGGCGTCAGGTCGGCGAAGATCTACGTGGTGAACTGACCCTTCCCGTGGAAGGCTAGTGGTGTGCACGAGAACCTGCAGCATCTGATCGAGAAGATCCGTGATTCGATCATTGGCGACGATCGAGCTCTGCCCGGGCCGTTCGGTCCGCGGCGGATCCTCTATGCGGACTACACAGCCAGTGGGCGTTCGCTGACCTTCATCGAGGACTTCATTCGCGAGGAAGTCCTGCCTCTCTATGCAAACACGCATACCGAGACCTCGAGCACGGGACTGCAGACCACGAGGTTTCGCGAGGACGCCCGACGCATCATCCTCGAAGCCTGTGGCGGATCCGATGACGATGTCGTGATCTTCTGCGGCAGTGGTGCGACGGGTGCGATCCACAAGCTGGTCGAGATCTTGAACCTGAGTATTCCCCGCAACCTGGACCGAGACTACGGGCTTTCTCGGTGTATCCCTCTCGAGCGGCGGCCCGTGGTGTTCATCGGGCCGTACGAACATCATTCGAACGAGTTGCCCTGGCGTGAGAGCATCGCTGACGTCGTGACGATCGCGGAGGACTCCGATGGGCAGATCGATCGCGATCACTTGCGGGCTGAGCTCGTTCGCTACAGGGAGCGGCCGCTGATCATCGGTACGTTCTCCGCGGCCAGTAGCGTCACCGGCATTGTCTCTGACACGACGCGCATCTCCCGCTTGCTGCACGAGCATGGAGCCTTGGCATTCTGGGACTTCGCAGCGGCTGCGCCCTACGTCAAGATCGAGATGAATCCGGAACCTGACGACCCCAGCAGCTCGAAGGACGCCGTATTCCTTTCGCCGCACAAGTTCATCGGCGGGCCGGGAACCCCCGGTGTGCTCGTGGTCAAGCGCAGGCTGCTGACGAACCTAGTGCCTTCGGAACCGGGCGGAGGGACCGTGTCCTATGTCGGCCCGACCGAGCACACCTATCTGACCGATCCCGTGCACCGAGAAGAAGGTGGCACGCCGGCGATCATCGGCTCGATTCGAGCCGGCATGGTGTTCCATCTCAAGCGAGCCGTGGGGACCGATACGATCGAGACGCTGGAACGACGATTCGTGCAACGCGCGACGAGCGTCTGGGCGCAGAACCCGAAGATCCGGATCCTTGGGAACTTGCAGGCGAAGCGCCTGTCGATCGTTTCCTTCGTGGTTCGTCATGACAAGAGCCGGTTTCTGCACCACAACTTCGTGGTCGCGCTGCTCAACGATCTGTTCGGGATCCAGGCCCGCGGCGGTTGCTCTTGCGCCGGCCCTTATGGGCATCGATTGCTGGGCATCGATTTGGCACGCAGCATGCGATTCCACGAGGCGATCGACGCCGGGTGCGAGGGAATCAAGCCAGGCTGGGTGCGCGTGAACTTCAACTACTTCCTATCCGAGGCGGTCCATCAGTACATTCTCGATGCGGTCGACTTCATCGCGGCCGATGGTTGGCGATTCTTGCCTCACTACACCTTCGATGTGCACACGGGAGTCTGGCGACATGAGAACGCACGGCCCGGCGCGGCCTTGTGTCTGGCCGACGTTTCGTACCGAGCGGGCCGCATGGAGTACCGATCTTCGCATATCACCGAGCCAGAGAGTGTTCTGCCTGAGTACTTGGAGAAGGCCCGCGGTCTCGTTCGCGACATGAAGCGTTCGGCCGAGGCTGCCGGAACGCAGCACCTCGAGCCCCCCACACTTGGCGAAGAGTTCGAGCGTTTGCGATGGTTTCCTTTGCCGGGCGACGAGGACACTCTCGTCGGCGATAGGCGATGACAGGGAGGGACGGAGGATGAGGAAGGACTTCAGACCGGGTGACTTGCTGCGCTGCACGAGCCCGATCGTTCGCGACGGGACGACTCTCGGTGTGGGAGTCATCGTCTGCGTCGTGGCGGCTGATCCGGACCAACGATCCCTCACGATCGAGTACGAGAGCACGGACGTCGGCGTGCCGCGCAAGCTCGCCGGTGTGCCGGCATCCTCGTTAGAAGCCTACGTCCTTGGTCCGCGCGATTGATCCTCATGGCCGGCGAGCGTTCGGAGGATTGCTCGGACCGGTGACGCGTCACCGCCGACTAGCTTGAGCGGCAGGGCGATCAACTCGTATTCCCCGTCGGCGACCTGGGAGAGGTCGAGGTTTTCGAGGATCGCCACGCCGCCGGACAGAAGCGTCCTGTGGGTTTCCATGGATGTCGACGAGAAAGGATCCATGGAGGGCGTGTCGATCCCGACCAGGAGTAGCCCGCGGGCAACGGCCTCCGCCGCGGCCGCCGGGCCGACGCAGCAGAACGCCTCATCGAAGGACGTGGCGTCGTGCTGCGCCTTGGTCCGGAACAAGACACGCCGGCAATCGCCGAGAGCAGCAAAGGCGTCCACGGGGATGACCGCCTGACTCCCCGTGGACGCGTCTTGTGTGGCCAGAACCGAGACCACGCGGCAACTCCCGAGATAGCTGTCGAGCGGCACTCGATCGATCGCCGCTGCTCCAGGCAGAAAGTGCAGCGGCGCATCACTATGAGTCCCGCAGTGCACGGACATATGGATCGTCGAGACGTTGCAGCTTTGGCCGTGATCCATTGCCATGACCCAGTCGCGCGAGAACGGAGTGTCTCCCGGCCAGACCGCGGTGGCGGGAGAGATGGGCTCGGAGATGTCGAAGATGACCAAGGGGGGATCCTCTGTTGGCTCAGCCGGGCTTGCGCTCGCGGCCGGAGTGCTGCTGCCATGCGCCAGTCTCGAGGATATCGGTGATTTGGTCGAACACCGCGTCGCATTCCGAATCGAGTGTGTAGAAGTGTGGCGCAATGCGGATGCCCGCACCGGGCCGGAAATCGACGACAAAGTCGCGCGCGAGCAACTCCTGGCAAACGAGTCGCGCATGGGGCACGTCGACTGCCACGGTCCCGCCACGGCGGTCTGGATCGCTCGGTGCCGTGATTCGGAATCCCGAGTTGGTCGCGTGTGCGACGATCCGCGCCGTCTGTCGCATCGAATGCTCGCGAATGCGCTCGACGCCCACTTCGCCGACGATTCGTACGCCTTCCTTGGCAGCGTAGAGCGCTGGGACGTTTGGTGTCCCGTGCAGAAAGCGCCACCCATCATCGCGGAACTCTTGCGGCCCGGGGTCGAAGTCGAAGGGCCGGGTGTGCGCCATCCACCCGGTGAACGCTGGTACCAGGTCCTTGGTCAGATCCGGGTCCACGTAGAGAAAGCTTGCCCCAGGCCCACCACAGAGGAACTTGAGCGCGCCTCCTACCGCGGCGTGGCAACCCCACGCCTTCAATGCGAGCGGGACGGTGCCGACGGATTGGAACACATCCAGCAACACGAGCGCTCCGACGGCCCTGGCACGCTCGATGATCGCCTTGGCGTCTTGGATGAACGCCGAGCGGAACAAGACGTGGCTGATTGGCACCAACGCCGTTTGTTCGTCGATCGCCGCGCACAGTCGCTCCGTCGGCACGGAGATCCCGTCATCCGACGGGACGCGCTGGATCACGGCACCTCGCTGGCGGGCGATGCCCTCATAGAGGTACATCAGGGACGGAAAGTTGAGCTCGGTGAACACGATCTTGTTTCGCGCACCGCTGAAATCCATGCAGGAGCTGAACACAGCAGAAGCCATCGTGACGTTTTGGTGCGTCGAGATCGCGCCTGCAGTGACACCGAGAATCGGTGCCAGCAGGCGCGCGAAATCGTCCTGCATCGTCCACCAGCCGTCGGCCCACGCGCGCACCCCGCGCGTTTGCCACAGATCGAGATAATCGCCGAGTGAGTCGCGTGCCGTGCGTGGCATCGCCCCCAGCGAGTTGTTGATCAAGTAGGTCGTCGTTTGCGTGATCGGGAACTCATCGCGCCACGCGGCGAGGTCTTGGCTCATGTCCGTAGTGTACGCGTCCGGTCGCTGGGGACCGCGCAAGAATGTGCGCGGTCGGATTTTCAATTGGATCCCGTCGCTCTCAGGTGCCGCGACCTGATCCCGAATCACGAGACAGATCGGGAGGGCTGCAACGCCGACGGCCTCTTCGTCGCTTAGAGGCTTGAGCACCTGAAACGGCATCGGCAACTCGGCCATGCGAGTCAGGCACACATCTGCACTGGAGCCTACCATGAAGCACCTCATCCCCACCCTCGCACTCGCTGCGTCGATCGTCGCGGCCGACATGCGCGCACAATCTTTCCGCTCTGTGGGAGCGGATATCACGGTCGCCTCCATGTCGAGCACGGACGACCGCAACACCGATGAGCTTCAACTCGAAGTGAATCCCACACCGAAACCGACCGAAACACCTTTGATCCACGATGCCCTCGACGAGTTCGAACTGAACGGAGCGCCCACGGACTGGGCTCCCGAACTGACGAGCAGCCCCAAGGCGGACACTTCGGCGAGCGCAGCAGCCGATGAGTTCAAGGATGGCCTCCCCGCGCAGGACTTGAGCTACAAGTATGTCGACGCTCGGCTCACGCTTGGCGACCTGACCGGCATTGCAGTCGAAGGGGCGTATCGCTTCGGCGAGTCCTGGTTTGGCATCGCGCACCTCTCCTACGGCGTCGATGGAGCCCTCTCCTTCACGGCACTGTCAGCCGGAGCGGGATACCGACTGCCCATCGATATCGGCGACGACAAGGCGCTCGACCTGGTGTTCACGGGAGAGCTTGAGCTTGCGCGTCTGGCTTTCGACGTCGCCGGAATCAGCTTTTCGACATCCGAAGTCGGGCTCCGCTTCCGCGCCGGGGGCCGCTACCGAATCAATGAGCAGTGGGAAGTGCGCGCCGGCCTCGGGTTTCGAACTGTCTTCAGTGGCGAAGCCCTGCTGGATGCCGCCGGGGAATACCATCTCAACAAGCGGTGGTCGCTCGTGGGGCGCCTCGAGATCGGTAGCGACTTCACGACCATCAGTTTTGGTGGGCGACTGAATCTCTAGCCCTCAAACAAGCGCTCACAGATCGCTGTCCGCGTCGGACCGGCGTGTCCATGCGCCGGCTCCGATCGCATCGCTCTTCTCGGAGCCGGATCAGCTTGCCGGTGCTGCACGCCATGGGGCGATCTCATGCAGCATGATCGCGTTTTCGGCTGGATCGAGAACGATGGCCATACGGCAGATCACCTTTCCTTCCGCGTCCTTATTATCCCAGGCTTCCTTGGCGATCTTCCCGCCTAGCCTCTTGATCCTGGCGAGCTCCGTGTCGAGATCATCGGTCTCCAAGGCCAGATAGGTCGAGGTCGACGGATTCATCTTCGGGGACATCGTGTCGAGCGCGATGGCCTTGCCGTCCGGCGTCTTGAACTCGGACCAGCAGTCGCCGTAGTCGTGGTCGAGCTCGATCCCGAGGACCTCGCCATAGAAGTTCTTGGAGGCTTCGAGATTGGTTGTGGGTAGCCCGACGAATGCGATTTTCTTGATCATCGCGACAGTATCCCGACTGCATGCCGAGCATCCGAGGCCAAAAATTCTTGGCCGCAACCGTGAAAGGGTCGCCGAGCTGCGAAAGGCAGCGAGCGGGGCTGGCACGCTGAGGATCGGCCCGGACACGCTGTTACTCAGCCACGAGCGCCAGGCTCATGCGGCGACGAACCGACTCCACGCGCGATTGTCCAGATCGAGCGAAACCCGTTCCTCGATGCCGCGATCTATCCACAGAGGTGCGTCGTTCGGAGCCGACAAGGCTCCACGAGCTGGGATGTTACTATGGTGGACCGATGGACGCGAAAGCGAGAACGAAGCTCACATACGCGGACTACGTCTGCCTCCCGGACGACGGCCAGCGACATGAGATCATCGGCGGGGACCACTTCGGGACCCCCGCCCCCAATCTGGATCACCAGCGCTACTCACGAAGGATGCAGCATCAGCTCTACGTCCAAGTCGAGCTTGCTGGACGAGGCGAGGTGTTCGACGCGCCGGTCGATCTGCAGCTCTCGCCGCATGACATCGTCCAGCCCGACTTGGCCGTCGTTCTCACGTCGCGTCGAAGCATCCTGCGCCAGCAGAAGATCGAGGGGGCGCCGGATCTCGTCGTTGAGATCCTCTCGAAGTCGACAAGACACCGCGATCGCGGTCCAAAAAAGCGTCTCTACGAGCGAGCTGGAGTGCCCGAGTACTGGATCGTCGTACCAGAAGAGCACATCGTCGAGCAGTGGGTCTTGCGGGATGGGCGCTTCGTGTTGGCAGGCAGCCACGCAGATGACGTCACGCTGCTCAGCCTTCCGGACGTGCGCGTAGACCTGACTGCAGTGTGGGCGCCTGCGTAACGACACGCTCCACCGGGATCGCGACACAGCGCTCCGATTGCCGCATCGTACCCGGCCCTTTGGCATCGGTGCGCCGAGTCCACGCGACTCCGCATTGTGGTCCCGGCCGAAAGCCGGACGACATGTCATATCAACGGTGCGATTTCCTTGCCGGACGGACGCTCCATTTCGGGCTCGGTCTACCTGTCAGGAGAGGGACTGTCTCGAGGGTTGATGACGAAGGTCGATGCGGCGACCGGTAGTCGCTTTTCGTTGGGTCCTGTGGTCCCCGGCACCTATTCAATTACAGTGGAATCGGCGCCGGGTGATCCACAGACGCTGTTGGGAAAACGCGCGATCCGACCTGGCGAAACCTGGTCGCTGGGGACCGGCAATCTCCTGCGTGGCGGCGCCGTGTCCGTGTCCTTCCGGTGAGCGTGCGGTTCGGTAGGTTTCTGCGATCGCGCGGACGAGCCGCGGTGGTCGCTAGGGGCCGCGCCGATCGATCGGGAAGAACGTGCTTCGCGTCTTCAGAACCGCCGGGTGACCAGGGAACTGTTGCTCAGCGCGCGCGAGCAAGGCGGCGCCTTCTTCAGACTTCTTTAGGTAGTGACACGCCTGGGCGAGATGGAGGAGTGGGCTGAGTTGATCGCCGCCCTCGTCGAGGACACGGCGGAGCTGCGCATATCCTTCTTCGTGCCGGCCGAGCGAGACCAGCAGGATGCCGAGCCGGTTGCGGGCGTGGGGAAGATCCGGCAAGCGATCGAGTGCTTGCGTAAGAGCGTGGACGGCCCGCCGTCGGTGGCCCAGCGCCGAGTGCGCCAGGCCGACGACATACCAAGTCTCGGGCGAGCGGCGGTTGCTGCGAAGCGCTCGTTTGGCCAGTCGCAAGGCAGATCGGGCCTGGCCTTCGGCGATCGC
>CAYSWE010000046.1:0-15783 GCA_964434515.1 uncultured Phycisphaerales bacterium
AGCACCGGAACGCCGAGGATCTCCTCGACGAACTCGCTGCCGAATTCGCAAGGATCGGCGTGACAGCCGAGAAGGAAGCAGGCTCGAATGCCATCGTGCTGCGTGGCACACAGTCTCAGCTAGTGCAGGCGGCCGCGCGGATCGGACAGCGCGACCACCACGACTGAAGCATCTCAGAACCCGACGTTGGACCCGCCCATGAGCCACGAGGGGACGCGCTTCAGGATCATCTCACGCACACGAGCCTTGCGCGCGGACATCGTGTGGAAGATGCCACTCTGGGCGCTGATCGTGAAGTAGCGTCGCCGGACGATGGTCTTCGTCGCCAGATCCCACGAGGTCCTCGACGAAGCGGTGTTCGCATCGAAGCCACTCGATCCGGACTGCGTGTCGTCGTCCACCACTCCCGCGGAAGAATCGCCACCAGTCCGGCCACCGAGTTTCAGCTCGGTCTTCGACTGTGCACCGGTCGCCTGGCGAAACTCGACCTCGAAGGCCCAGACGTTCTTCTTCTCGCCAGTCATGATGTAGCCGGCCGCCGCGCCAACGCCGGCACCAACGGCGACGCCGAGCCCTCGGCTCCCGCGCCTCGAAACGCCGGCCCCGGTCCCGCCACCAGCTACGGCCCCGATCACGGCACCGAGCTTGTTCCCCTTGAACTTGCTGTCCCCCTCCTGCAGTTCGGTGATGAACAGCTGGTATTGGGGCTTCTTCCCGGTGACACCGCGCATGGACTTGTAGCGCCCACCGGAAGCCTTGCGCAGAGCTTCGACAAACTTCGGGATGAACTCCTCGTCCTCGGTCGCGAGCGACGAGTCGATGCGCAACTCCAAACCTTCGGGGTAGACCTCTTTCGGATCTGGCGGCGGGGCATCGAGTGGTTGAAGCGCTCCCCCGACGGCCCCGAATTTGGCCTCCGACGTGAACGGACGAGAGAGAGTCTCGCAACTCGCGAGCGCGAGCAAGGCGAGAAGCGAACTAACCCTAACGATACTTGGCATTGCCAATCCTCCTAGCGTGGAACATGGCTCTCGGATTCGAGGTGGGCCCCGCGACGGCCGCGCGCAGGAAGTGCAACGGACCGACCAGGAACCACGCGCACACCCGTGCGCGGAGCCATGAAACAACAGCGCCGTGCCGGATGGAACCCACAAATCTGTCGGTGTCACCGCGGTCCGAGGCAGCCGCAAGAAGCATAGAATCGAGGATTGCCCATCGGAGCGCGGCGGCGTCTATAGTGCCGGCATGACGAATCCAGAAACGATCGCCGACGGCAAGGTCATCGCCGTCACCTACGCCCTGAGCCTCCCCGACGGAACGGAGATCGAGAAGTCGGACGAGGCGTTCGAGTATCTCCATGGTGCGGGCAATATCATTCCCGGCCTCGAGGAGGCTCTGCTCGGCAAATCGGTCGGCGACCATGTCGACGTGACGGTCGGACCGGAAAAGGCCTATGGCGAGCATGACGCTCAAGGCGTCCAGACCGCGAGCCGTGAGAATTTTCCGGCCGATATGCAGCTGGAAGCCGGCATGCAGTTCATGACCGAGACCGACGATGGTGTGCAGATTCCTGGCTGCATTACCGCCGTCGAGGGCGAAGAGGTGACCGTCGATTTCAACCATCCGCTCGCCGGCCAGACACTGAAGTTCTCAGTCGACGTGCTCGGCGTGCGCGACGCAACGCCGGAAGAGACCGAGCATGGCCACCCACACGGCGCCCATGACCAAGGCGCCCATGACCAAGGCGACTGCGACCACGGTTAGCGGTGTCAACCGCGCAGCCTAAGCCAGCAGGCTAACGAACCTGCAAACGCCGGCACCGCCAAGAGCCGCTCGAGCGGGCCGCACGCTGGCTCGAGTGCGGGTCCGCGCAGCCACAGCGTGACCAGACAAACAAAGAGGACCGTGGTCGCGTCGAGACCCGAGCGAAAACCTAGCCGTTGTCCCTCGCGAAAGCCCAAGACCAGGACACCCGGGAGCGTCAGCCAAGCCAAGACACGTTCCGTGCTTGGCACGGCGCGAACCAAGAGTTCGAGGCGCTCGGTATTGGCCGCCGGAAGAACCGAATGAAGCTGGACGAAGAGCACGAGGACTACAAACCAGCACGCCGCCCAGGGCAACGTGCGGCGTAGAATGGCCCATGGATTGACGATGAATCCGGACGCTGGCGTCACATTGCGCACTCGAAACAGCGTGAGGCCAACTGCGCCGAGCGATAGCAGCAACAAGAAGCCGGGCACGAGCATCACCCAACCGATGCGCTCCTCGGCCGAGGACGCAAGCCCGAGCGACAAACCACAGCCGATGACGGCAAGCAGACGTGGGCCCCATCGTCCGGGGCTCGCGCGCCGCAACGCGACGCTCGGCAACACCAGGCCCTGTAAGAACGAGAGACCGAGTACAACGAACACCGCGGCGGGAAGCCATGGCGTCATGAGCGACCCAATCCCGCGCAACAGCGGATGCGCGGCGAGACCAAGCAGGGCGAGGGCCCCGGCAAGATTGCCAAGGGCGCCGGCGACGAGCACGGTGAGTCCCACGGCAAGAAGTAGCCACGCCACGCCGACACTCATGGGCCGCCCAAGCCACCCCGGAACGTGCAACCGAGCTGCCACGTCGTCGAAGAACACGAACCAGCTCGAGGCAATCGAGCGGCTCACCCTGGTCCCTTGCGGGCCGCCGTCGGCCGAAAGCCCGAGCGTGTCGACGAAGGCCTGCTCCACCCCGACGTCAGCCGACGCCGGTCGCGCCCCGACCGCCAGCAAAGCCGGAAGCGACAAGAGCAACAGCCAGAGCGCAACGTTCGCGACGCTACGAACGTGGCACCTCCGTGGGCTTGACGGCCCCTCGGCGAGCGGTCGGCGCGCGAACGCTCACGCCCGGACGCGGGCCACGCAGTCGATCTCGACACGCGCTCCCTTCGGCAATGCGGCGACCTCGACGGTGGCACGAGCGGGCGGATCCTGGTCGGCGAAACAAGCACCGTAGACAGCATTCACTTGGGCGAAGTCACCGAGATCCACGAGGTAGATCGTGGTCTTGACGACGTCGGCGAACTTGCAGCCGGCTGCGGCAAGCACGTGCTCCAGGTTGCGTAGGACCTGCAGCGCCTCGGCCTCGGTTCCACCACCGACGATCTCCATGGTCGCCGGATCCAGACCGATCTGCCCGGAGCACCAAAGCCAACCATCCATGAGCACGGCTTGACTGTATGGACCAATCGCAGCTGGGGCGGAGTCGGTGGCAATCGTTTGCGGTGCGCTCATAGTCGACCTTGCAGGCTCTCAATCACTTCTTGCGGTAGAAAACTCGACGCATCACCGCCGGCGCGCAGAACTTCCTTGGCCAGCGACGACGACGTAAAACTGTATTCGAGGCTCGGCATGAGGAAGCACGTCTCGATCCCCGGTGCGAGCGATCGATTGGTGAGCGCCATGGAATACTCGTACTCGAGGTCGGAGACGGTGCGCAGGCCGCGCACAATCAACCGGTGTCCGTGCGCGGCGCAGTAGTCGACGACAAGTCCGGTGAAGCCGCGAACGTACAGGCCTTCCCGCTCACCGAGGCAGCGCCGCAACAACTCGACACGCTCGTCCAGGGAAAACGTCGGCGTCTTGCCAGTGTTCTCGGCGACGGCCACGGTGAGTTCGCCAAACAAAGCTAGGCCGCGCTGGATCAAGTCGATGTGTCCATGGGTCGGAGGATCGAAGCTACCTGGAAACAAGGGGTGAACCATCGTCGCCATCGTACGCCCGCGCAAGCCCAGGTCCACCTCTGCCAGGGATTCGAGAGTCTGCCAAGAACGACCGACACCAAACGGCGGTTCACACGATTCAGCAGTATGCGCCAACTCCGGGAACACGCCGCGATCCTCTGGCTCGCCGTCGGTGCGGTCGCTGGCCACGTCGCAGCGACATGCGGCGGGCTGCCCGCGCAGGCCTGCGGCTGGATCGGCTTTCTCATGGTGCATCGGCGCGAGCGGCAGCGCGGTCAGAGCCAGGCCACGAGCGCCTGGCTCTGTGCATGGACTTTCGCCGCAGCCACACTCGCGGTGTTGCCCACGGCCGCCCGTCCGGCGCAGCTCCGCGGCCCCGCACGGCTGATTCGATTCTCCGCCAGCGCGCTGGAGCGCAGCCGAGCCAGTGACTATGGCACGGCTCGCTTGCGTGTGCACGTCGCGCGGTCCGAGGCGCAGCTCGTGGTCCGCGACCCGGACTCGACGATCCTCCGTGGGAGTCGTGTCGCGGGGACCGGCTGGCTGGACCCGGGCCGGCACGGCGGCGCGACCATCGTCGTCAACCGACAGGGGCTGACGGTGCGACCAGCTCCGGCCCCGCTGTCACGGATGCGAGCCGCGCTGGTCGCCTGGCTACGCACACAACTCGATCGACACGCGGGGGCGCGAGCCAGAGGCCTCGTGTTACGAGTCTTGCTCGGCGAAAGCGACGGTCCAAACGCCGCGGACGTGCGCAACCACCGACGGCTCGGTCTCGCACACTTGTTAGCGATCAGCGGGTTGCACGCTGTCTTTGTGGCGCTCCTGTTCGACGCCTTCTTCGCGCGACTCTGTCACAAACGCATGTTGCGACTCTGGCTCCTCGCCGGGGCGCTCGTCGCCTACGCTTGGCTCACGGAGTTCCGAGCCCCGGTCGTTCGGGCCGTCGTCGGTTTCGTTGTGTGGCGCTGGTGCTCCGACCGTGGTCATCGCTTCGCGATCGAAGCGGCCCTCAGCTGTGCCGTCCTCGTGACCTGCACGATCAACCCCGCGGACGTCGGCTCCATCTCGTTCTGTCTGTCGTACACGGCGGTTGCCGGGCTCGCGACGCTCACACCCCTGCTGATTCCCAGAGGAACACCGCGGCACGGCTGGCGCGCGGCAATCGTCCGAGGCATGGCGGCCTCCACCGCCGCGCAGCTCGCCACCGGCGCGCTGGCGCTCACCTGGTTCGGCTACATCTCCCCATGGGGCATGTTTCTCAATGTGCTGGCGATCCCGATCGTCCTGTCCATCGTTGGCCTCGGACTCCTCGTGCCGCTCGGCAGTGCACTCGTTCCGTCGCTCGCCGCGCCACTCTTCGGCGCTCTCGGCTGGCTGGCGCGCAGCTACCTCGACGCGCTCGGTGTGTGCGCGACGTTGCCAGGTGCCCCGCTCCACGCACGCGGCGTGCCTCCACACGCACTCGTGTTTGCCATCCTCGGAATCGGGGCGTTGCTGGCATGGTTCCTCGCCAGTCGCAGAACGGCGCTGGCGACGTGTGTCATCGCGCTCGTCCCGTTCGCGTTCCGCTGGGACCACCACGGACGTTCGTTTTCGGTCCTTGCCGTGGGGCACGGACAATGCGTGCTGGCGGCGACCGATCACGGCTGCGTCGCGGTCGACTGCGGAGACTCCGTCGGTGGACGCAGAGCTCCGGGACGACTGAGTGCAGCACTCGAGAGGCTCGGGCGCCGACGGATCGAGCATCTCGTGCTGACGCACGCCGACGCCGACCACACGTCAGGTCTCCCGGAGCTGCTCCTGCGCGTCGACGTTGGGCACGTGTGGCTCCCGGAGAGTCCCAAGTGGCACGGCGTGCTCGATGAGTTGCGCACTAGGCGCATCCCGTTCTCCTGTGTTCTGCCGGGAAGCCAGATCAGGCTGGCGCCGGGTGTCAGGGTCGTCTCTGTGCAGCCGGAGGGCGACCTCGCCGGCAGCAACGACGGTGGACTCGTGGTCGACATCCGATTCGCGGACGGCCCTCGCGTCGTCGTCATGGGCGACCACGAGGAAGCAGGGACGTTGGCGGCGAGTCGCGTGCTCGGACCGCCGACGCACGCTCTCGTGCTACCCCATCACGGCGCCGTCACTCCGGCGTTGCCGCTGCTCGTTGCCGTGCTGCGCCCGCGCTACTGCATCGCCTCCACGTCGCGAAACCACAGCCTGGCGCGCTATGCTCGTGACCCAGGGCTTCGCGCATTCCAACCGATCGCCACCGGTCAACGAGGTGACGTGACCCTGCGCGAAGTACGGCGGGGAACTTTCGTGATCGAGACAGAGTTCCCCGCGAACGTCGATCGACGCCACTGAGCGCTACTTGCGACCGCTGGCATTCTCCGGCGCCTTCTTCTTACGCTGCTCCGCTTCCCACGCATCCAACCGGCGCAGGTCCATGCGAATCCGGACCGACGCCATCTTGTCCGTCAGGATGTCGGTGAAACGAACACCGCGTGGCGCTCGCAAGACGAAACGATCCTTGGGAATCTCCGGGTCGATCTCGACGTCGCGGAGCGTCACTGTGGAGATGGTCTTGCCGCCCTGGATCTGGATCATCTTGCGTAGCAGGCGATCACTCTCCGCGAAGTAGAGCAGCACCTTGTCCGGACGCTGCGTCGGCATGTCGAACTTGGAGTCATGCGGCTTGGTGAGTGTCGCCGTCACCGGAATGCAGCGCACGTCATCCAGCGTCATCGGCTTCCCGACCTCGAGGTCGTAGGACCGGGACAGCCCGCGTAGCAGGTCGGCCCCGACGACGGAACCCGAGCGGCCGCCGCCGGCGGACTGAAGGGCACCGGTCGAACCGAACACCTCGGCAGCGCGATCCAGCCGATGCATGGTACTGCGATCCATCCTGAGCCAGCGCTCTCCGGTGAACTCGCTCGCCAGATGGATGCGAATCCCATCGGGTGTGCGCAGCTTCTCCGTACGCAAGGGTCCCTGCGGGGTATCGAGATCCACGTCGAGTCGCGACCAGCCAACCTTGGCATTGCCGTCGCGACGGGACTCGAGACGCATGAGCGCGCGCAACTCGAGCGCTTTGCCGCCTCCGTTCGACGGCAGCGAACCACGAAACTCGAGGGTCAGGCGCAGATTGTGAATCCGCTGCTGCTTGGCCTCGATGCTCGCGATCAAGTCCTTGACGGCCTGGGCGCGCGCAGCGTCTTTACCTGGGACGGATTTGTCCTGCCTGGGGGACGCCTGTGCGGAGGCGAACGCAGCACATGCGACTGCCGCGGAGACAAACAACGACTTTACACTCCTCATGTCGACCTCATCGTTCCGACCATAGCTGTAGCCCTAGGGAAAAAGGAGTATCGTAGTGCGATCGCCTTAGCTCGGCTTGCCCCCGATCCGCAGAGCACCACGACTGGAATACGACGCGCCTTGGTGCAACCACAAGGAGTAAGGAATGTTCACGATGTCGGTATGGACCAGCCTCGCCCTCTCTCTTGTTCTTCCGTGTGATCCTGGAGTTTCGCTCCAGGCGCACCCCCCCAGCGTACTCGTCCTCACGGACGGAACGAAGTTGGCGGGCATCGTTCAGCGCGACGGAGCATCGTATCGAGTGCGTGTCGGCAAACGCACGCACCGCGTCAGCGCCAAGTCGGTCGAGCGGTGGATCTCGCCCAAGGTCCTGTCCGATCGCTTCGAACGCCTGCGCAACCTACCAGAGAGCGACGCCCCGCACGCTGTCGCGCAACGCGCGCTGTGGGCATTCGACAACGGACTCGACGACGAAGCCTGGCCTCTGTTGGCAGTACTGCTCGACAGCGGACAACGCACGCCTTCGCTCGCACGTGTCGAGGCCGCGGCAGCCGAGCGCCTGCTGGCCCGACTGCCACAGCGCACCCGCCCCGTCGATCTTGGACGGGAGTTGCTGCTCTCAGCGCGAGGCAAAGGCGATCGAGGAGTCGACGGTGCCAAGCACCACGCCGCATCCCAAGCACTCGGGATCTTGCTGAGGATCGAGCGCAAGTCGAGCGCCCAGAAAAAGCGCAGCGCCAAGAAGTCCGCGAACGCTCTCGCGACCCTTTGCCGAAAGTTCGCTGCGGACGCGCTGCATCCCCAGCGCAAGAGCATCGCTCGCAACGCGCTGCTCGCAGCCAAGAAAGACGACCGGCAGTTTGTCTGGCGGCAGGCGATCCTCTGGCCCAAGGGGCCAACCCGCTCGCACGTCGTGAGCGAGATCCAGCAGCACGGCCAGTCCGACGCGGCGGCAACCTACCTAACGCGCTGGCTCAACCACGGCAACGCGACGCTCAAGTTGCGTAGCGCCGAGGCACTGGGCGAGCTCGGCTCCAAGGCCGCGCTCCCCGCGCTACGCGCGATGCGCACGGCGATCCGCAAGAAGGTCGCCCGGCGCCGCCGTGGCGGCGGATCAGGGTCGTCGCGAGCCAACGTGTCGTTCACGACCCAGCAAGCCTACATCGCCGACGTCGATGTCGAGGTCGCCCAAGGCGCAGCGATCGCCGATCCCCAAGTCCGCACGCTCACCAGCGGCGTCGTCCTAGACGCGACCGTCGGCGGCATCTCCTGGGAGCGCTACATCATCGTCCTCGACAGCACCATCCGCCGCAGCATCGCCGCCCTGCAATAGGCTGTCCTTCCGGGGCGCGGCAAAAACGTGTCAGAGTCGTTTTTTCGGCCCTGTCACTTGGCCCGGCGGATCTCTACGCCACGCTGCACATTCTTGTAGAGCCGCTGGAGCTCCTGGTTGCGGGCGTCTTGCAGCTTGAAGTTCCGCAGCCGGTTGCTCTTGAGCGCATCGAAGAGGACCTTCTTCGGCGCTCCGCCTCCGGTCGTTGGCCCACCCGGCCCTGGGGTCGTTGGCCCACCCGGCCCTGGGTTGAACGCGACCTTCCCGCGGTGAAACGCGTACGACTCGCCGACCTTGACGAGCACGGTGGCGCGCCCGCGCAAGCCATCTGCAACATACACGCCGCGTAGATCGGTCCGCCCCGTGCGAATCTTTCCGTCGCGATCGCCAACAACCTTCACGATCGCCTTCGGCAGGAAGATGCCGTTGCGCTTGACGTTGACCCGGATTCGCGCCTCGACGACCAGTTCCTGGGCATCGATGTCGAGATCGGTGCGCAGCATCAGTCCGGAACTCTTGAGCTCACCAGAACTCACCAAGACAAGATAGGCACCAGCCCCCTTGGCGGGAATCGCGATGTCACGCACGTGATCTCGGTAGTCGGTCCCGGTCGCCAACTCGATCCGCTCCTGATGCACGGGCGCGATGCCAAACAGTTGCACGTTGCCCATGTCACTCAGCGACTTGCGCATGAGGTAGAGCCGCATCAGGTCCACCTTGTAGACGGTCAGATCCACGGCGCTGAGGTTGCGATACGAGAGCTTCACCTTCGAGTCGGCGCCCGGCTTGACCAGACTCACCTCGGGCAAGGCCAGCCGCCGCTTACGGAAGTAGTCGGCCGCCTCCCGAGCATCGGCGAAGCGCTTCTCGACCTTGGCGTAGAGTGCCAGAGCCTCCTTCGGACGGCCGGCGGCATGATGGATCTGCCCTTGGAGAAAGAGAGCGAGCCATCTGCTGTCGCTCGGTCCGAGCTTGCCACCGCCGATCGGAAACTTACCGTTGGCAACGCGCTCGAGTCGTGCCAGGGCCTTGTCGCCCTCCCCCTTGAGGAACCAAGCGTAGCCCTCGAGATAGAGGAAGTCATCGAGCCACGTCGAGTCAGGGAACGCCTTGCTAGCACGTTCGAGAATCTCGATGCCCTCGTCGAGGCGCTCGGACTCGAGCGCGACGCTGGCCAGGGTGAACAAGACCTCAGCCGCGTCGGCGTCGTCGGGATGGCGCAGCAGGAACTCATAGCAAAGCCTCCGAGCTCGCGCTTCGAGCGAGACCCGCGTGCCGAGCACAGGATCGACCTTGCCAGCCTTCTGAACGAGGCGAGCCCTCTGGTTCAGCGCCTGCGCCAACGTGTAGATCGAGTGACGCACGGTCGGGGTTCCGGGGAACGCTTCGAATAGGTTCTCCATGAAGGCCACCGAGGCCTCGAACTCGCCAACGCTATTGAGTGTGCCGGCGATCTGAACCTCGCGTAGAAACGCCGTCTCGCAGATCGCGTCGTAGACGACGAGGGCCCGCTCGAACTCGCCGACCTTGTAGTAGGCTTTGCCGACCGCGAACATGTCGGCGAACTCGAGCACCCAGCTCTCGTCGCGATCCTTGAGCTGCTCGAACAGCCGCACCGTCCTGGCGGAATCCTGCTTGGCCAGGCTAATGCGCAGCAGACGGCGACCAACCTCGCGGAACGGCTTGTCGCGGAGCTGACCGCCATATTGGGTATAGAGTTTTTCAAGCCACTTCTCGGCCGCACTACGTTTGGCCTCGTTCGTCACCAGGTCGTCGCGCGACAGTCGGTCGAACAGCTTGGTCCCCCGATCGTAGAGTTCGTCCGGCGTGAGCCGGCGCGTGTCGGTCGCCCGGTCCTCAGGCCCGAGCACGACCATGGATGCACCAACCCCGTAGTATGCGAGCCCGGGGTCCGCGAGCGAGAACACCCGCGTGGGCAGAATCCGATACTTGCCGGGGACAACCCCGCGCAGGGTGTACGAGATCGCCAGATTCGAAGCGCTCTCGTGCAAGAAAAACCGCAGGAACCCTCGGTGCAACTCGACGCGATCGAAGCGCCCAGAGATCTCGCTACGCAGCACGAGCGCACCGGCGGGAAGCGGTTCCTCGAGCACATAACTGCCGAGCACGGCTCGCGTCTTGGCCCGCGGCCAGAAGCGGACGCTGACACGGACAGCGCTGCCGACGCGCACCTCGTGGGCCAAGTTCGACCAGGTCTTGACCTTGCGCACGGTCGAAAACCCCTCGCGAATGAACCCACCATCGAACGTCGGACGTGCCTGATAGTACTGTCGCTGGATGCGATCCGAGCGCAGATCCCGAGGCAAGTCCTTGGTCACTCCACGCATCGAAACCGACCACACGACGCTGCCGTGTCCCGAGGTGCGCAGCACGACGCGGTTCTCACCCGGATCGAGGTCCTTCCCCGCGAGCCGCACGGTGCGGTGGCCAGGTCGGTCCTTGAAGTCGAAGACCTTACGGAACCGACCGTTGACCTCGACCGTGACGCTCGACGCCACGGCCTGCACCTTGCGCGGCGCGAGCAGCTCGACGGCAAGCGCAGTCACCAAACCGTCGGACCAGCCGCCCGCGGTGCGATGCCGGTAAACCCACTGGGCGCCAGCGTCCACCAAAACGCGGTGCGTGCGCGACGCAGCGAGCGCCCGCAGCGTCCACAGGACGGCCGCCACGCGACGTTCATCGGGACGCCGACCGGCCTTGCGCCGCGTGTTCGCTCCCGGCTGAACGACACGCCGAACCTCGTCGGCGAGACGACCGAGCAGGTCGTTCGCGAGCCCCGGGCGTCGCATCGCAATCGCACCGAGAGCGAGCTGTGCCCGGGCCGCCATAGCCAATCGCTGCCGAGCTCGATAGAGCGTGTTGAACCGCGTGAAGTCGCCGCGTCCATCCTCGGCGGCAACCAAGAACGCGAGCGCCGCGAGGTCGAAGCGACGATCGCGCTGCAAGGTCGCGACACGACTTCGCGAACGCGCAAGCACGCCGTCGTCGACGACGAAGCCACGCTTGCGGGCCAGCACGAACAATCGTGCCGCGAGCAAGCTGCCCTGGTCGTCGACGCTGCTCGCGCGATGCTTCCCCATCCAGCGGAGCTTGCCCGAGGACGCGCTGACCGAGAGCGTTGCGATCGCCGACTCGATCTGGGCACGCAAGCGCGCCGAAGTGCCAGCGTCGTCCGGCCGTGTCTTGGCGATGTGCGACCACATCGCCAAGGCGGCAAGCCCGAGCGCAGCACGGTTCGCATTCGTGGGCGCGGTCCAGCTCGGGTTGGCACAACTGAGCCAACGCTGCCGGACCAACGGTCGGAGCGGCAAGAGCTCATCGGCCGTGTCGGGACCCAGCTCGATCACCATGGTGCGGGACCGATAGGTTCGTCCGGCCGGCAGCGTCATGCGCATGTTCTCCTCACCGGAGAGGATGCCCGAATGCGACACGCGCTCTTCGACGGCCCAAGGCTGCACGACCAACTTGCTGTCGACCACGTCTTCGGCTCCGGCACTGGTCTTGGCAACCAACTTGAGCGATGTCTCACCAGCCGTCTTCGCAGTAAACGTGAACGTCGCCTCGCGGCTGCTCTTGCCCGGGACATCGAGTGCGCCGTGCGCCGCGGCCGCGCCTTCGACCGACCACGAGACGCGTGCCTGGCGCTCGCTCAGGTTGTGCAGCGACACCAGGGCGCGTGGCTGGTCGCCTTCGGTCAAGGTCAGGGGAATGTTCGGCCGGGCGATCAAGTCCTTCGCCGTCACGAAGTCCGTGCTCGCTTCGCCGAACAAGTGGTCCGCGGTTGCTCCCCGCGCCCGAACGTGCCAGGCGCCGGGTCGACGCGGCGCGGTCAGCGTGAGGCGTGCATGCCCCTGCGCGTCGGTACGAACCACGGCTCGCCAAATTGACGGCAGCGTGTCGAGCACGAGCCTCGGGTCCACCGGCGTGGCTGCGATGTCAGGCGCGTTCCCAACCATCGACAGGTTCTGGAATGCGAGAATCTGCTGCCCCGCCGGCTGAACGCCAAACACGACCCGTGCGGGATTGTCCGCTGCGAACCCGAACGCCAGACCGGGCATCGTATCGCCAGGTCCGCGGTAGAATCCCCCCGCGCTCGGTGCCCGCAGGCTCGAGCCCCATGCCTTTTGCGCCTGGGTTACCGGTAACGCACTCCCGGCCGCCTCGCGGCCAGGGGCCGCGTTACGTCGGTCGCCGCGGCCCATGATGAAGTCATCTCCCGAGACCGCTGCCTGCAATCTCGCCTTGTCCTCGGCCTCCTCGAGCCGGGCGCGGTTCTCCTCAGCCCTGAGGTCGGCGTTGACACGCTTCGTCCGTGCGTCGTAGGAAAACGTGCACGAACTCGCCGTCCGCAGGTCGGTCACCCGACGCACCCTCGGCCCAAAGAACACGCCGTAGAGCCCCGGGCTGCGGTCCGGATAGAGGTCAAAGATCGCCTTGTCGACGATGGCCACCGAGAGTTCCGCAGAGACGGGCTGCCCACGCGTGTCCCTCGTCTCGAGCTCGATCGCGAGCTTGCCGCCGGGCAACATCCGCTCGGTCCCGGGCTTCACCCGGACGACCAGCGGCTTCGAGACGACAAAGGTCTTGCGCGCCTGATGGAGCTTGCGATCGTCGACCATCGACAGCGCCCAGGCGAAGTTGGGCGCGTGCAGCTCATCGAGCGCGAGTTCGAGCTGACTCTCTCCAAGCGGAAACATGCGCGTCTCGAACTTCAGGACGCCGTCGCCTTCCGTCGTCACGAGGCACAGCCGCGGACCGACCCGGTTGACGACGCGCAGTGCCAGCTTGCCGCCTACCTTGCCGTGCTGGGCGACAGCGAGGATGCGCAGCTTGACGTCGTCGTCCTTGCCGGAAACGAAGAAATCGCGGTGCGCCTCGATGCGATTCTCGAACCGGTCACGCCCCTCGACTCGAACCCGATGATGCCCGCCGACCGCCAACTCGAAGCGTGCGAAGCCATGACCTGTCTTGACGTCGGTCTCGAGCCGCTTGCTCGCGACCGGGACCTCGTGCACGCTGCCGTTCTTGGTCTCGAGGCGCAGCAACGACACCTGCAGCGTGCGCGCGATCGGCTTGCCATCGTGCCCCTTTGCGACGACCACGGCCTCGAGGTCATCGCCCGCGAGATAGACCGAGCTGGGAAGGGATACGGAGAGGTCGTAGCCGGTGTCCGTCACCCAGTAGCGCTGCGTCGCCTGGGCCCGCTCGGCCGGAAGCGAGGCCCGAACGTCGACGACCGAGCCTGCATCGAGCGCGGCGGTCTCGAACGAGAATGGAAACTCACCGGCAGCATCGGTCGTGCCACGCAGGATTCGCTGCACACCGATCGGGGCAGTGACCTCGACCTTTTTGCCAACAACCGGCCCACCGAAGAAGTAGCGCGCGCGCACTCGGCCCTCGATCTTGCCGCCGCGGGGCAACACGCGATGCTCGCTCACGAGAGTAAGCGAGACTCGCGGCGCAGTGAACTGGGCGACCGGGAAGCGATGCGTCGCCAAGACGCGACCGTCGCTCCCACGACGCAGCCGCAGCGAAAACTTCCCGGGGTTGGCCTCGGCCGGGATCAAGAAGCGCGTGGCGACGGTGCCCACATCACTGGAGTCAACCGCTGTGCTCGTCAGCACGCGCCCGGCTGCATCGAGCAACTCAATGCGGTGCTGCTTGGTTGCAGGGAGAACGTAGCGCCCATCGCGCGCGTCCCTGACGACGGCCTTGACGGCACACACTTCGCCCGGCTTGTAGACGCTGCGGTCCGTGTAGAGGAAGGCCTTCGCCGTCAACCCTTGCGCGATCTTCAAGCCAGCGAGTTCGAGCGTCGACGCGGCGCTGCCCGATTCCGTCGTCGCGAAAACGTGCAAGCGCGCGGCATTGGCAAGCTTCTTGGTGCGTAGGCGGTAGCTGCCGCGTGCATCGGTGACGCCTTCGGCAACGACAGTCTTGCCATCGGTGACAAAGACCTTGGCCCCGACCTGTGGCGCATTCTTCAGCGTGTTCTGGGCGAACACGAACAGCTCCTGGCGCGAACTCTTGGTAATCACAGCCAGGTCCGAAACCAACACCAGCGTTGTCGCCTCGAACTCCTGGTCATCGACCTTGACGACGTAGGCCCCCGCGCCATCGAACGGAATCAGGATGCTGCGCTTCGTCTCCTTGTGCGCCGTGTAGTCGTCGATTTTGGAATCGAAGCTCTTGTCTGGCGAAATGACCTCGACCGCGAGTGAGTCGACCTTGCCGCGCCCGAGCGTGCCGCGGAAGAACGTGCGCATGTCCAGCTTGTAGACCCGCACGCGCAGGCTCTGGATATTGCGGGAGACGACCTCGACCCGAGCCTTCTCCTTGGTCAGGAAAACGCGCTCCGTGCGCAGCGCCAGGCTCTTCTTCTCGAGCACGCGCAAACGCGCACGCGCTTGTCCCTGGAACGGCCCTTGGACCTTGCGGTACGCAGCCAGCGCACTCTTGTAGTCAAACAACTTCGTCTCGAGCAAGCGTCCGATACGGAACGCGGCCTCCGACGCCTCGCGCGTGCGGGGAAACTTGCTCACCGCTCGCTCATACATCGACTTGGCTGCGGCGAAGTCGTCGCGTTTGGCGCTCATCTCACCCAGCGTCAGATAGATGCGGCGCGTGCGGGCATCCAGCGGGTGCTCGCGCAGGAAAGCCTCGTAGAGCTTACGAGCTTCGCCGTCGTGCTCCTTCCCGGCAGCTCGACGAGCGTCGGCCTTGGCGAGTTCGATGTCGACGATCGCGCGCTGCGCTTCCATCCACCGACCATGCGCCGGGTAACCGGAGAGATACGCCTTCCACGCGGCCGTGGCCTCGTCGAAGCGATCGAGCCGTTGCAGCATCCCCGCCTTGTCGGCGGCGACGCGCGCAAGGAGCTTCGCGTCGCGATCCCCGAACCGGTCGAGGATGGCATCAAAACTGGCCAAGGCGTCCGCGGCGCGTCCCAGAGTGGCCTGGGTCCGCGCCAGCAGGTAGGCCGCCTCGGGGGCCTGCTCGACGGTCGGATACTTGGCCAAGAACCGCTCGAGGACGTCGATGCCGCGACGCGCGAGTCGCTTGTCGTCCGGCACACCAAAGCAATGCGCCAGCTCCAACAGCGCGATCGGCCCACGTTCGGCCGGAACATGCGCGCGCAAGAGGTCCTCGAGCAAGCGGCGCGCCGCCGGCACACGCCCGCTGCGACGCCAGGCTCGAGCCAGCCACAACCGATCCTCCCAAACCGACGCGCCACGATCCAGCTTGACGACTTGCTCGTAGCGCTTCCCGGCGTTCTTCCAATCCTGGGCATCGAAGGCGATGCGCGCCGCGCGCCGACGCAGCTCCAACGCCTTCTCGCTAGGCAGGCCGAGCCCCACAGCCAGGTCGAGGAACCGCATGGCGTTCTTTCGGTCTGGCGGTTCGTTCC